>JAGQWL010000050.1 GCA_020437385.1 Bacteroidota bacterium | reverse complement strand
TATTAAGATCCCGCACCGCGCCGTTGTATCTTAACGTCTCGTGCGATCCAAGCAACGCGAAACATTGAAAAGAAAACACGTCATCGTTTACACCGACGGAGCCTGTAGCGGGAATCCGGGGCCAGGTGGATGGGCAGCGATTCTCCTGTTCGGCCAACACGAAAAGGTGCTGACGGGCGCGGAGAACCCAACCACCAACAACCGGATGGAACTCAGGGCGGCCCTCGAGGCGCTGCGCGCATTGAAGGAACCGGTTCGCGTTTCCATACACACTGATAGCGCCTACCTTGCGCGCGCTTTCAACGATGGATGGATCAGGAACTGGCAGCGGAACGGTTGGCGAAACGCTTCAAAGAAGCCCGTCGAGAACCGTGATCTTTGGGAAGGACTCATTGAAGCCGCTGCCATGCACGAAGTCGAGTGGGTCAAGGTGAAAGGTCATCACAACGACGAAATGAACAATCGAGTAGACGGTCTTGCAGTATCTGCCATAACGTCAAGTCACTAACTTCGGGACGACCTTTCCGCGCGTAGCATCGCGAAAAACCGAAGCGACATTCCGCGACCGTGATCTTGGAACGTCGATTGTCAGAATCGTCTCGGCGCCGTAAACCGAATCGACGACTTCGCCGGATACCAGCTCCACTGCCCGCATGACCACCGAAGTATCTTCGTAGGCGAACCTGACGGTGAATCGCTCACGCAACGGTACTCTCGTTTCGCCGGCCAGTTGCAGCGCTTCGTCGGCTGCATCACCATATGCGCGAACGAGTCCACCTGTGCCCAACTTCGTACCGCCAAAGTACCTGGTCACGACGACAAGACAATCCGAGAGATTCCGACCTTCTATTCGCCTGAGAATGGGCGGTCCGGCCGTGCCGGCTGGCTCACCATCATCGTCGTGTCGAAACGTTGCCCCATCCGGTCCAATTCGCCAGGCGCTGCAGTGATGAGACGCGTCATACATTTCCTTGCGGATCTCCGCCATCCGAGCGGCAACATCATTCGGGCTGCCTACGCGGAACACCCGACCTATAAATCGGGAACCCTGAATCTTTTGCTCAACACCAGCTTCGGACGCGGGCGAGAGATAGTAGTCGGCGACTGGCTGATCCCTATCGGTATTATCCTTCAATCTCCGTCACAAGCTGAATTTCCCGAAGGACCCCCTGAACCCTGAAGCACTCTGGAAAATCTCCCTCGAAAGCCATCGCTTTCCCTTCCCGGTGAACTGTCCAGGCAATTTTCTCGGCATCCTGCGTACTGCAACCCGTCGCCTTGACAAGCTGCAGAATCACCTCGTCAAAGGTGTGAATGGCGTCATTGTACAGAATCACTCGCCAGGGAGCGTCAACACTCTCCGCAACCGCGACATCGACCTCCGGCTCAGACTCCGTCTGTGGGCGATGCGGGGCACTTCCACCAGGCCACGTTTGATAGAGCGCGCGGTAGCCGGTGATCGTACGGTTGTGGCCAAACTTCATCATATCGTGCCTGTCAGGGACCTACGATTGAGCGACCTCGCTCTCAGACTGTTTCTCCAATTCGATTTCGAAATCCTCCATGACCGGATTGGCGATCAGTCGTTCACAGGCCTCGCGAGCCACTTTGTCGGCGGACGCTTCGTCCGGCTCATCTATCGACAACTCGACGTACTTGCCCACGCGGACCTGGGCAACAGACCCATAGTTCAGATTGTGGAGGGCGTGCTCCACCGCTTTTCCTTGCGGGTCCAGAATAGACTTGCGAAGCGTCACTCGGATACGAGCCTTGTACATGGTTTTCTAGTTGATTGTGGGCTGGGCCGGGATGTCACGATCGTTACTGGTATTCAACGTTTCCATCGCTATCCAACGGAGCAAAAAAGAGATTCCAGAAAGCTCGGACAATTGCCCACAGTATGTATAGCGATAACGAAATGAGAAGACCAATTTGCTGGAGCACTACCAACAGAATCAGGGCAAGCAGATAGGCAAGAGCCTTCAGCCTGTGAGCGCGTATGAAAACGCGGCTCGGACGAGGGAGTGCGTCGAATCGGATGGCAGAGACCATAAGACCCGACAGAACGATGACAATGGGAATGAGAATCGAAAGATTACTCGGACTGTATCGCGAAAACTGCTCCGCGTCGTCGAAATTCAAAATCAGTGCTACAACAAACGCTGCTTGAACCGGAATGGGGAGTCCCGAGAAGTAGTCCTGCTTTTCAGTGAAGTTCGTGTTGAACCGTGCAAGCCGGACGGCTCCGCACACGGCGGGAAGACTGGCGACAATCAGACCAAGTGGGCTGAACTCCTTGAGGCCAAATTCGAAAAGCAGGAACGACGGGGCGACTCCAAACGACACAATGTCACTCAGAGAGTCCAGTTCAACACCAAAGTAGCTCTGGGAATTGGTGAGCCGCGCCATCATTCCGTCCAGCGCGTCAAAGAAGCCGGCAAGTACAATCAGCCAGCAGGCTTTTACGAAATCGCCGTCTGCCACCTGCGTAATTGCAAGAAACCCACAGAAAAGATTCAGGAGGGTAAAGAACGAGGGTACGGCTACACGCGTGCGTCGCTGCCGCGCTTCGCGAAGTGCGGCATCCTCTTTACGAGCCAAACGGTCCCTTATCCGTTTTTGTTTGGCACCTAGGCGCCGTTCTCGAAGTTCTCCTCGCCTCATCGTCTGGGAAAAGGTCAGTTTGACGTCTGGGGAGTATCCGGAATATGCCCTATCACCGTCTCGCCGGCCACTACTCGGTCTCCCGGCTGCACGGAGAGGACCACATCCGTTGGTACGAGGATGTCCATTCGTGATCCGAAGCGCACGATTCCAAATCGCTCGCCCGCCTCGAGTGAGTCGCCTACCGTCACGTGGTAAACCACGCGCCGCGCGACCGCACCTGCAATCTGTTTAAAAAGAATTCGGCGACCACTCTCGTGCAGAAGCCCGAGCTGAGAGCGTTCGTTGAGCTCGCTCGACTTTGGATGCCATGCGACCAGATACTGGCCGGCAACATATTCGTCGTACTCGATCACTCCAGTTGCCGGCGACCTGTTGACGTGCACGTTCAGCGGCGAAAGAAAAATGGATACCTGTTTCGCCGGCGACTTCAGGTACAGCGGCTCTTCTTCGATCTCGTCAACAATTATAACCTTTCCGTCCGCCGGAGCGAGTAACAGTTTCGAAGCACCCTCGGGCGCGGTACGCGCGGGATCCCGAAAGAACCACAGCGCGAATGCAACGGCACAGAATGCGAACACATACAGGGGTATCCCCCACGGACCCGGAAGTCGGGACGCTCCGATCGCGATTGCGAGCGCCACAATCGCGACAAAGCCGATAATTGGATAACCCTCAGGTGCCAGCAACGTGTGTTTCGCCTTGGTTCGTATAGATTACGGATAGGCCGCTTTAGTGATCCTGAAGCATCTGGAAGCAACTACGACGAAAACCCAAGATACGGACATCTCGCCACGACGTGCGAACGATGAGGTGCTTCGGGGGTTCGTATATTGCTGGCCCGGAAAAACCACCTGAGGAATGCGGACCGTAACCCTTCGCAGCATGGGCTGCAAGCTGAACTTCGCCGATACCGACCGTCTCGCCCATGAATTCGAGCAACGGTCGTACGTGGTGGTAGAGGACGTCTCGGATGCGGACGTTACCGTCATCAACTCATGCTCTGTTACGGCGGAGGCCGATCGGAAGTGTCGTCAGCTGGTTCGACGCTGCCTTGAAGCAAATCCGAGTACCTTTCTGATCGTCACGGGCTGCTACGCCCAACTCCAGCCGGGCGCAATTGCTGGAATCGGGGGTGTTGACCTCGTGCTTGGGACCCGCGACAAGTTTCGCGTCTTCGACGTCGTGGACAGCTTTCGGAAGCGCGAGCGAACGCAGGTCGAAGTGTCATGCATTTCGGACGCGAAATCTTTTAATTCCGCGGCATCTACCAGCCGCACGCGCACCTTCCTCAAGATTCAGGACGGGTGTGACTACTCCTGCTCTTTCTGCACAATCCCGCTGGCCAGGGGCCGAAGCCGTTCCGATGATGCAGATCGCGTTCTTGAACGTGTTCAGCGTCATGCCCAGGCAGGCATCCGCGAGATCGTCCTCAGTGGTGTCAACATCGGATTGTATGAGTCGGGACGAGCAACCTCGCTGCTCGACCTGCTCCGAAGGCTCGACAAGGTCGAGTTTCCCTTGCGATACCGCATTTCCTCTATCGAACCGAATCTGCTGACCGACGCGATAATCGATTTCGTGGCTGAATCGCGTCTTTTTGCGCCTCATTTTCATGTGCCGCTCCAGTCGGGTGACGATTATGTCCTCGGAAAGATGCGGCGACGGTACACGACCGCGCTCTACAGATCGCGAGTGGACCGAATTGTTGCCCGCTGTCCGGACGCCTGCATCGGCGCCGATGTGATGGTGGGATTCCCCGACGAGGACGACACGAGATTTCAGAACACGTTCCGATTTCTCTCGGACCTCCCGCTCAGCTACCTCCACGTGTTCTCGTATTCGCCGCGACCAGACACTCCTGTGCAGGACAGACTGGAATCGGGCGCGATTCGCAGGCCTGCTCAGGCGACGCGGTCACGTCGATCTGCGATTCTTCGCGGGCTCTCGGAATCGAAACGAAAGACGTTCTACAAGTCGCAGCTTGACAAGACCGCGACGGTTCTGTGGGAGTCTCCGGAGCGTGACGACGTGTGTGAGATGACCGGTCGCAGCGGCTACACGGCAAACTACGTTCGCGTCACGACGACGGACCCTGGCTGTAGAAGGGGTACGACCAGCCGGGTTCGATTGACGCGCCTTGAGGAGTCGAAAGGCCAACTGACCGTCCAAGGCACCGTCATCTGAACGCGCTCAATAACTCGCGCCGTTGCCAAAGCCGTTGCCGGCGCCGATCGGCGCGTCAGGAGAGGCCGAATCGGCCCCCGTGGCCACGCCATCAGATGGTCGCTCTATCCCTGGCTGCTGCGGCATCACCTTAAAAAGCACGAACAGCATGCCGGCAGCCAGAGCGAACAATATCAGGTTGTATCGAAATGCCTTCATCGAGGAAACCTCCAAATGAACAAAAGGCCGTGACATACACTCGGGAGGGTCCAGATTTACATAAAGAACGGACTGGCCTCCCAGCTTGATCTCGACGCGCCAAGTCTAATAAACATGGGCACTAACATCAAGGTCTCGACTTCTTTCATAACGAGCTGAATCGCCAAATTTGCACTCCCGGCGGCGGGAATAATCCAGTCGAACGCGTTGTCTAAGGGACGATTTTGGATTGGAAAGCAGCAAGCAGCGTGGAACGCGGATTGGACAACTTGAATGCCCGATGAACACCTCTGTTGTTTCCGATCAGGAATTGATCTCGCAGGCACGGGACGGCGATCGCCATGCATTTCGTGAGCTCGTTGATCGCCACGAGGGAGCAGTAGCGGCAACCGTCAGGGGAATGCTGGGAAATTCTGAGTCAGCGCGGGATGTGGGCCTCGAGGTTTTTGTGCGCTTCCATCGCTCGATGTCCTCCTTCCGCGGAGAGGCAAATCTGCGAACCTACCTGACACGGATCGCAATCAACCTGTCTCTGAATGAACTCAAGAGGCAAAGCCGTGAACGCAAGCGATTCAGTGGGCTGGACGAAGCAGAGCCGGAAGACACTCGCAAGCATCCAGACAGGAAGATAATGGACCAGGAACGAGACGCCATGGTCAGAGCTGCAATCACGAGCCTGGATACCCCCTTTCGAGAGGTTGTCGTCCTTCGACTTATCAACGGCCTGTCCGTACGCGAAACGGCTTCCGCACTCGGCGTACCCACCGGAACCGTGCTGTCGAGACTGTCTCGCGCCCAGGAAAAACTGCGTGTACTCATCAAACCGCTTCTGCCGGACTATCATGAATACGAGTGAAAAAGATCTCGTGATACGGTCTTTCGACCAAGAGCTCGACCAGGCGGAAGGAAGTGAACTGGAATCACTCCTTCGTTCTGATCGTGCTGCTCGAAGACTGCAAGCGGAAATTCGAGACCTGCGAGCGGCTGTGCGCCGATCCTGTGAGGGCTCATTCGGCCCGGACTTCGGAGAGACCGTCATGCAGGCGACAGAAACCCCGCGCGGTCGTGGAGCCAGGTTTCTTCGTGTCGTTCAACTCCATCCGTTTGCCGCGGCGGCAGCGGTCGCCTTACTGGCAGTCACGTTTGGCGCCATTGCTCTGTTGCCGAGAGCTGAATCAAACTTACTCGTCTACAGCACACCCAACGGGACGACGATGTCCGTTTCGCTGCCGGACGGAACGCAAGTGGAGTTGAATGCGGGTTCTACCATCACGGTCTCGCCCAACTACTCTGCCGAGCGCCGTCTTGAACTGAGCGGCGAGGCATTCTTCAAGGTCGCGCACACGGGATCCACCTTCGAAGTTGACACGCCGCAAGCACGCATAGCCGTTCTTGGAACCGAATTCAATGTTCGCGCATGGTCTGCCGTTGAGCATCGAACCATTGTTGCGCTTCGCAACGGATCTGTGTCGGTGACCGACAGGAATTCCCGAACGGTCGTTCTCGAGCCAGGTCAACAGGTGCAGGTCTCCGACGCACAGCGTTCCGGAAAAGAGACATCGAATCTGGAGGCTGCTACCCCGGCGCCGACTTCAGACTGGCGAACTGGAGGGCTGTCGTTCCGAAACGAGCCGCTGGAATTCGTTGCGGCCGAGCTGGAGCGCAGGTACAACATCACGATTGAATTGGATCCTGCGCTGATCGGTAAAGAGGCAACCTATTTGTCCCAGACTCTCGAGGATGCGGATACCGTATTGTCGACAATCTGTGAATCACTCGGCACGTCCTACACGAGGACGGTTCGAGGCTATTCAATTCATAGTCGGACTCGCTAGAAGAGTCGGCATCGAACCAACAGCATGCGTAGCTACAGTTTACCAATGAACACTAACAATTGGCTGTGTCGCGTCTTACTTGCGTCGCTGGCGACCGTGTCCTTGCAGATCGAAGCTCGCGGTCAGTACTACGATTCAAGAGTCGTCGAGAAGTCTTTCGATCGCAGCGACGTCTTCTTCGCCCCGTCGTACCTGAATCCCTATGGCTTCGAGGGCTTTGGCTCGGTCGCGCCAGGATTCATATCCAACCAGTTCCTCGACCTCGAGTTGAATCCGGCCGCCCTGCTGGAGGATTCCGTTGGGAGCAGCTCGCTTTACCTGGACTTTCGCCAGAGCCGACGACAGCAGCAGTTCGACTATTGTGCCTACTGCATGTACGTCGACTACGCTGCGTCACCGCAAGACGCGTTCTACCTCTATCCATACTATCCACAGCAGCAGGCGCCGGAACCGGAGCCGCTCTTCGCATCAGGGTTCGCCGTTAGACCCTCAACACGACTCGCGCTCGGCGGCTCCTACCAGCTACTGTTCGTGGATTCCGGATACTTCGGAGTACCGGCAGACATTTATCGATCAAGCGCTTCGTCAGACTTCCTGGGTAATCAGATTACCGACGCAGCGCCCGTCACCGAGATCCGTGGCGGAGAGGATGCGATGCGAACCGTCGGGCATGAGGCATCGGTCTTCGGCGCCACCATCGTCGGACCACTATCTGTCGGCGCACGACTCGGCGCTACCCTTTACGATCGTAACGGCGATCAGGCCGATCACAACACGTGGATGTCTGGCACGCGTCAGATATCCCAATCAATCTGGCGCAACGAAGAATCGCGAAACGTCGACTACAACCACCTTGAAGGTGAACTTGGTGCCCGCCTGGAGGTCGTGCCGGGAACCAACATCGGAGCCGCCATTGGATACCTCGTCGGGACCGCAGATCAGAATCTGTCACGGCGGGACTCTTCGGCATATCTGAACGGAACGCCGTCGTCTGTTGACTACAGCCGCCATCTTCGCGGCGGTCAGACTATTCAAAGCTGGAACCACGAAGGCAACAGCTACTGGGGAACCGTCACCATCCACACGAATCTCACCGCGAGTACGGCGCTTTCAGCCTTGTATCACCTGGAGAAGAGCGACATAGATCTGACCGTCGACTCCGCTGTGCGTGACACTTCAAACAGCGCATATCGTTACGAATTTGACAACTACTCCTCCGAGAGCACCAGCTTCTCTTCGGTTTCCGACATGAGAGCGGGTACGGGAGTCGAGGCAGGCACCAGAAACCGTGTTGGCTTTTTCGCTACGTGGTCACTTGACGGTCGTTCGACGTTGTCGCTAGGCGTAGACATCAACAGCAGACTCAGAACGGTCAATACGTCGGAAAACGTTCGAGCCGATTTGTTGTCGTCATACAGTTACAACTATTCGGGATCGGCGGATTCCACTTATTACGCGCTTTCTGAACAGAAATTGCTGGAATGGGACTTCCGGACGCGTACGACCGTGTTATCTTTTCCGGTTCATTTTCAGTCCGCCCTGTCAGATCGGCTGGTACTCGAACTCGGAGTTAATCGACGGCTGGTACTTTGGAATACGGAAGATGTGACCACAGCACTCTTCGACTACCGGTCGGTCACCGAAGGAGAAACCACGACGAGACGGGAGAATTTTGGAGAGCGTTATCGCGAGCCTACCGACCGCCAGAGCGAAGTGCGAACATCGTTTCTTGCCGGCCTGACCTTCAGCCCCAATGAATCCATGGCCGTTCGATTTCTGGTAGCGCCAGAATACTATCGGCGATACGCTCAATCAAACCTCGAGTTAAGGTGGTGGGTCGGCCTTACGTTTCATCGGTAACGGTCGTTGTCTGGCGTCTGTTGATTGTTGTTGCCGTCGCGGCGGCAACAAATCGCGTCGCAGTCGCCCAGACCGTTCACGCGAATCATGTGTCCCTCGTCACTCGCGGCGAGGACCTTGACGATGTCCTCGACCGACTTTCGCGAATGTCGGGCGCCACAATCGCGTACGAATCAGCCATCACACGCGGTCACCACGTCTACTGTATCGTGGAAGATGTCAGTCTCGAAGACGCGCTCCGCTGCGCGCTTCGGGATACGGGACTCGATTTCTTCAGGCTATCCAGCGGGGCGTACGTGATCGCAACGGCCGCGCGATCAAGCACGATACTCGGCTACCTGAGAGGTGTTGTTGTCGACGAGCAGACTGGAAACGCGCTTGCTGACGCAAATGTGGTCCTGGACGGCTCGATCGGTGTTGCCACCAATCGAAGTGGACGCTTTATCCTTCCCCCGCTGCTGCCCGGCACCTACGGACTCCGAGTAAGCCACGTCAGCTACGACACGTGGCAGGGTACGATCACGATACAACCGGGACAGGCCGCCGGAACGAATATTCGGATGGCACCGCGCACAGTGATCGTGCGTCCCGTCGTCGTTGACGGCACGGTATCCGATTCCGGGTTCGAGCGAGAATCCGTTTCGAGCCGCCAACAGAATCGACGAAAACTGGATGCATCCGGCGGACCTTTCCGTGCGCTCGACGACATCGCTGGTGTAAGAATCAGTGACGTGACGGCCGATGTCCGAATTCAGGGTAGTCAGTCCGGAGAGCTCTTCTTTCTGCTGGACGGCGTGCCGTTGTTTCTTCCGCGATCGTCTATTGGAATTGTGGGACCATTTGGCGCGTTCGCGATCGATCGTTTCATCGTACATCGCACCGGCTTCGGCGTCCGACCCGGCAGCTACACGTCGGGTGTCATCGAAGCCGAGCACGCGGTCGGGTCGCCTGCCGGTTCGGAGGTACAGCTGGATCCAACCGGAGTCAATGCACGAATTGACATCGGCCGGAACGAATCTGCAACGCAGGCGATGATCGCTGGACGGGTTGGACTGTGGCAGGTTTTCGCGCCACGCAGGTTTGAGGACGTCCTGTCGCTCTGGAGCGCGGCAGATCCGTTCCTTCTCGTTGCACCGTCGCGTCGCTACGAGTATGCGACGCCGTCGTTCATATCGGATAGTCTCGGTCTTCGAGTCGCCACTCAACCCACGGTCCAGTACGGAGACCTGCATACTGCCATCCGCCACAGGATTTCGCTTCTCCGGACGCTGGATGTATCCATGTATGTCGGTTCCAACGGATTTGTTGGCGACCGGACCGCTACAGACGCACGGTTCCAGTCCGACGAAAATTCAGAGCTGGCAGCGCTGTCTATCGGCGACGACTACCGTTGGACAACCTCCGCCGGCCGACTACGCTACAGTACGTTCGTCGGGAACCGGACCCTCGCCCAGTTTCAGGTCGGAACGTCTCACTATCGACTGAGACATAACTACAAACTGATCGAACAACTGGCACTTCCTGCGGCATTCGATCAGATGGCCCCAAGTGAGGCGAAAAGCGGTGAAGCACAAGCCGTGCACGACAGAAATTCGGTCGATTTCACCTCACTCGGATTTACGGTCGATCATGCTCGCCTGAAACACCAGGTCGCCGGAGGCCTCGAGATGAACCTCCTTAGAAATTCGATTGCCCTGCAATCGTCTTCAACGGCTGATTCGTCGCCTGAGTCTGCTGCAGCGCCGGAGCTATTAAATCTTGAGTCTCGCCAGATCGCCCTGTCAGAGCAATCATTTCAGGTGACCGCTTTCATCGAGGACGACTGGACACCCGTCCGCCCGCTGCAAGTAACGTCAGGCCTTCGAGCGACCTATCTTCCGGCACAGCAGCGGGTCTACGCGGAACCCCGAATCGAGGCCGTTATCAGAATACACACGGCGCTTGGCGAGCTCTCGACTCGATCAGCAGCCGGACTCTATCGCCAGTTTGTACTTCAAACCGATGTCAGCAACTTCAACGCTGGAAGTCTGCTTCCGAATGTGCGGATGTGGCTTCCGGTCGACGGCAGCATCCGTCCTCCTGCTTCTTACCACGTGTCGCAGCTTGTGGCGATTCGCCCAGCCCCTTCACTGAGACTATCGGCCGAGGCGTTTGCGCGATACCAGCGGCACGGTCTGGCTGTCAACTACGGAGCATCGCAACTCTTCACCACGACGAGCGCAAACCGGCAGTTCGGTGATTCAGACTTGCTCACCGGAACTACCGGAAAGACAGAGGGGATCACGATCAAAATGGCGTACGAGTCCGGCATATTGTCCGTCGATGCCGGCCTGACGCGGATGCGTTCCGAAAGGACCGCTTCTTCACTATTCAACGGACGAACGACGACCGTACCAGGCGTCGAACCACGCGTGTTCAACTTTCAGGTTGCCCTCCGTCCACGGAGTAATCTCGTATTGCGGGCCGCCTGGCGTTCAGCCGCAGGTGCTGCCTTCGGATTTACGCCAGCCTACTACGACTACTTTGGACAAGACACGACAAGCAGCGTGCACGGACCCTTCGACTTCTCCAATCCGGACCAGCATGTATTGCCCGCCAATCAATCACTGGACCTTGGCGCGGCGGTCAGCCGCCAGGTCGGGCGTTTGGGACTACAGGTACGCGCGGAGGTGCTCAATGCACTTGACCGCGCAAACACGTCCGAATGGAAACTACTATTCGTGGACGGTGAACTCGTGAAGGCGCCACGACCTGTTTACCCAAGATTGACGACACTCGCGATTCGCCTGACCTGGTAGGGTCCCTACCGCGACAGGTACAGGTTGCGCATCTCGTACGGTCGCTTGAAGTGCTCGTCTGTCAGCTGATCGATGAACGCGATCGCCTCCCCGGTGCTCTTCATTTCCGGACCAAGTTCTTTCGGTACTTCCGGAAACTTGTCCCACGAGAAGACCGGCTCCTTGAGCGCAAAGCCGACCAGATTCGATTCCAGGGCACCTTTCTCCCGGAACGACTGCAGCTTCTCTCCCAGAATGACCCGCGTCGAGATCTGTGCAACGGGAATTCCGGTTGCCTTTGCCACAAAGGGCACCGTTCGTGACGCGCGCGGATTGGCTTCGATCACAAATACAGACTCGTTCTTGACGATCAGCTGCACGTTAATCGCACCGATGACCCGCAGCCGCAAAGCCAGATCCGACACGTAGCGCGTGACGATGGCAATCACCTCGTCGCTCAGGGAATACGGTGGAAGTACTGCCGTCGAATCGCCGGAATGAACCCCCGCCGGCTCAATGTGCTGCATGATACCCGAGATCCATACTTCGTCGCCGTCGCACACAGCGTCCACATCGAGTTCTATGGCGTCCTCGATGAACAGGTCGAGAAGTATCTGGTTGTTCGGCATCAGTCGAAGGATGTCACCCACGTACTGCTGGACCTCCTGCTTGTTGATAGCAATGCGCATTCCCTGCCCGCCCAACACGTAGCTCGGGCGAATGAGAATCGGGTAGCCAATCTCTTCTGCGACCTCAACGGCTTCGGCAGCATTGGTCGCCATCCCGTATTCAGGAAATGGAATCTCCAACTCCTTCAGAATTGCCGAGAACTTCCCTCGATCTTCGGCTAGATCCATGTCCTCGAATGAGGTCCCCAGGATCGGAACGTCTGCCTCCGCAATACGCTTCGCAATCTTGAGCGCCGTCTGACCGCCCATCTGGACAATCACGCCGATCGGCTTCTCGTATTCGATGATATCGAGGACCTTCTCCCAGAAGATCGGTTCAAAGTACAGCTTGTCTGCAACATCAAAATCCGTCGACACCGTCTCCGGATTGCAGTTCACCATGATGGCCTCGTATCCCATGTCCCGGGCCGCGATGACGGCATGAACACACGAGTAGTCAAACTCAATGCCCTGCCCGATTCGATTCGGGCCGCTGCCGATAATCAGAACCTTCTCCCTCTCCGAGACAATGCTTTCTGACGAACTTTCGTAAGAGGAATAGAAATACGGCGTCTCGGCAGGAAACTCGCCGGCACACGTATCGACCAATTGGTAGGTCGGTAGGACGCCCAGCTGCTTCCGATGTGCACGCACGTCATCTTCGCTCGAGTCACCCCGCGTCAGAAACGCGATCTGCTCGTCCGAAAAGCCATGCTGTTTCACCAATCGCATGAAATCCCTGTCCAGCTCATCCAGGGTGCACTGCTCCAGCGCATTCTCAAAGTCGACGAGAATCCTAATCTGATTCAGAAACCACGAGTCGACTTTTGACATATCGGCGATTTCCTCAACCGACGCGCCCAGTTTGAACGCATTTCGAATCTGCAGCGTCCTGTCCCAGTAGGACTTTCGCAGGCGCCGACGGACCTCGCTTCGGTCACCTACTTCCCGGTCCGCGCCCAGTCCCGCGTAGCCATTCTCCAGACTCTGCCAGGCTTTCTGGATACTCTCGGGAAACGATCTACCGATCGCCATTACCTCGCCTACAGCCTTCATCTGGGTCGTCAACTCTTCGTCGACACCTTCGAACTTCTCAAAGTTAAAGCGGGGAATCTTTGTGACGACGTAGTCCAGCGACGGTTCGAAGCATGCGCTGGTTGTCCCCGTCACATCGTTTGGAAGCTCGTCCAAGGTGTAGCCGACCGCCAGCTTCGATGCGACCTTCGCAATCGGATAGCCGGTCGCCTTTGATGCCAGTGCCGATGATCGTGATACGCGTGGGTTGATCTCGATCGCGATCATCCGCCCCGTTTGTGGATGAACGGCAAACTGCACGTTGCAACCACCGGCAAACGTTCCGATTGATCGCATCATCTTGATTGCCGCATCGCGCATCCGCTGGAACTGCTTGTCCGTCAGCGTCTGTGCGGGAGCGACGGTCACCGAGTCTCCCGTGTGCACCCCCATCGGATCAATGTTCTCGATCGAGCAGATAATGATGACGTTCTCATTCGAATCGCGGAGCAATTCAAGCTCGAACTCCTTCCATCCATAGAAACTCTCCTCAATCAACACCTCATGCACCGGCGACAACTCCAACCCGCGCATTACTTTGCGATCGAACTCCTCTGGAGCCCAGACGATACCGCCCCCGCTTCCTCCCATTGTGAAGGAGGGCCGGATAACAACCGGAAGCCCACCCAGCTCCTGCGTGATCTCCTTCGCCTCGAGGAGACTCCTCGCGACGCGAGACCGCGCCTGATCAATTCCAATACGGTCCATCAGGTCGCGAAACTCCTGCCGATCTTCGGTGATCTTTATGGCGTCAATGTCCACGCCGATCACGTCGATGCCCTTCTTCTCCCAGTAGCCCTCCTCGTGCAGCACACTGGCAAGGTTTAGCCCCGTCTGACCACCCATTGTCGGAAGCACTGCGTCGGGCTTCTCGATCTCAACGATTTCCTTGATCGCCGCGGGAGTCAGTTCCCGGAGATAGACCTTGTCGGCAGTGACCGGGTCGGTCATGATCGTCGCCGGATTCGAGTTGATCAGCACAACTCGATAACCTTCGGATCGAAG
>JAGQWL010000373.1 GCA_020437385.1 Bacteroidota bacterium | reverse complement strand
GTGTGAGAATGGCCCAGTGTGAGAATGGCCCAGTGTGAGAATGGGGCAGTGTGAGAATGGGGCAGTGTGAGAATGGGGCAGTGTGAGAATGGGGCAGTGTGAGAATGGGGCAGGCGCGGTTGGGGGTGCGCGTGCGGTTGGAGCATGTCCGTCAGGCGAAACAATCGATATCAACGAGACAGAACAATGGGGCACGAGTGTCCCGAAACGCAATGCAACGAAGCAACGCCAAAATTTCCAACGTCGAATGGAACGCGCGAAAGCGCGAGTTCATCGTCCAGGTGGGCCGCGAGTCGTATCCGTTTCCCTACGGTAAGCTTCGTCTCGCTCCGTCCTCTTCTGATCCGGTCATTGACGCGTATCCCGATCGAGAGCTGGGAAAGGAAGCGTTCACGTATGTCCTGAAGTCGGGCAGCGAGGATACGGTGCACGTCGATGCCGTCCTTGAGGCAAACGGGGACCCGGAGTACCTCGGCAACCTGTTCCTGCATCAGCTGTCGGTCGAGGCAAAGAAAGGTCTCGACGCGAGCGGTCTCGGGATTCGCCAACTCGCGCGTCAGATGCGAACATCACCCGCGCAACTGTATCGACTGCTTGATCCGGAGAATCGATCCAAGTCGGTTGGTCAGTTGATGCATCTGCTGCACCTGCTCGGTCGACGCGTCGACCTGATGGTGTCTGAAGTCAAGGACTAGGCACGCACCGCGCCTATCGTATGATCGTGAACAGTCGAGCAACCGACTGTGAGCCCATCTGGAGCTTCGCGATGTAGCTTCCGGATTGGAGGTTGTCGTCGAGGCGGACCTCGCCGGTCAGCGACGAACCGAGGTCGATCGAAGCGCGCCTTCGGCCGAGCAAGTCGTAGACCGAGATCGTGGCAGGTGCGGACTCGGGAAGCGAGTATCGAAACGTTATCTCGTCGCGCGCCGGATTTGGATACGGCGATAGGTCCAGTTTGCGCTCGGCCACAACCGATTCGATGCTCACAGTCGAGCGCCAGTTCGGCAGTTCGTCGCGGGTCATCACGAAGTCGCTGTTGAAGACCTCCGTCAGGTACTGCTGGTCGACACCCCGGATGAAGTCGCCGGTCCACAGTGCGAACCAGCTCCACCAGATCCCGTAGGCTGTGATGACCTTTGGATCCGGAAGGGTGCCGCTCTCAGACAGTGTCACGAGGCGTCGGTCACCGTAGAGGTTTTGCAGATCCTGCCAGTCGGAGAGCATCGTGGCCGACTGGTCATCCGCATACACGTCGCAGGAGACGATGTCGACGAAGTCGTCGCCCGGATACCAGTCGTCGTGCGTGCGCTGGTGCGTGTAGACCCAGATCAGGTTGTGGATTCCGTGGTGATTCACGAGGCGATCGAACATCAGTCGCCAGAGCGCGATGAACGCATCCGGACCTTTGGAGCCCCACCAGAACCACGTGCCCGCCGCTTCGTGGAGTGGACGCCAGAGGACGGGGATATCCGCATCGTCGAACTTCTTCAGCTGTACGGCAATCGCATCGATGTCGCGGAGCAGCAGTGCGTAGTTCGGAGACGAGGTGTCCGCGAGCGCCGCGGCGAAGTCGAACGTCGTGGCCTCGGTGTAGAAGCCTCGCCACCACGGCTGCGATTGCGAATTGATCAGATCGGTCGGAGCGTTCCAGTGCCACATCAGCTTCACGATCGCGTCAGACGACGCCCAGTCGATCCAGTTTTCTGACGACCTTCCCGGATTGGAACCGTGCTCTCTGCGGGACGGCGAATATTCGATCAGGTCGAAGGCACCCATTGCGGGTTCGCGACCCGTGACGGACTTGATGTAGTTGACGTCGCTGAGATTCTGCTGGCCCGCGATGATCTGCCGACCGTACTGTCCGTGCATGAAGTAGAGCAGCGCACGGGTGACAGGCGTCGCCTGCGGATCTGCGAGGGTCGCGGTCGGGACAGTCGGAGGATCGTAGACGACCGGGTTGAGCAACAGGTAGTCGACCTCTACTCCCGGCGCATTGAGAACTAACTCGTGTTCGCCCGCGCTCAGGAACAGGTTGATTGCCTTCCGCTCTACGAACGCTCCGCTCGCGCCGACGAAGGTGCCTTCCCGCAAAACGCCGTCGATCGTGATCGTCCAAGAACCAAATCGCGACGGTTGCGCAATCGCGAACAGCATGTCGTACACGCCCGTCTCGGACGTGAAGACGAACGTCAGACTGTCGTCGGCCGAGTCGAAACCGGCGACGTATCCGGTCCCCGAGTAGCCGGCCCGGGAGGTCTCAATCGTCAAGCCCGACAGCGCAGCGTCTTCTGCCTCGATGCGGATCGGGTCCGCAGGGAAGTACGAATCCGAAGCGCCGCCGGGGTCGGCCGGCAGGAGCGCTGCGAGCAGAATTGTAGCGAGATCCATACGCGCACGGGATTTGCCTGAATATATAAAATGTATGGACTAATTCATGAATTCCCGTGTTCGTCAATTGTCGAGACCCTCGATTCGTCGACGTTGTTGACACCACCTTCCCTGAGCGGCAGTGATCGTGTCTTCCAAAGTGAATAGATCGCGGGAATGACGAGCAGCGTCAGAACCGTTGAAGAGATCATTCCTCCGACCATCGGTGCGGCGATTCGCTTCATCACTTCGGATCCGGTTCCGGTCCCCCACAGGATCGGCACGAGGCCGGCCATTATCGCGACGACCGTCATGATCTTCGGGCGTACTCGCTCCGCTGCACCGTACATGATCGCTTCACGCAAATCGATGCGGGTCTGCAGCGTGCCGTCGGCGCGGCGGTCTCGCAACGCGTGATCGAGGTAGATGAGCATTACCACTCCTGTCTCCGCTGCGACGCCCGCGAGTGCGATAAATCCGACGCCGACTGCTACGCTGAGGTTGTAGCCCGCGAAATAGATCAGCCAGATTCCGCCGACCAGCGCGAACGGAAGCGAGAGCATCACAATCAGACTCTCCGGGACACTGCGAAAGTTCAGGTACAGCAGCAGGAAGATGATCGCGAGCGTGAGGGGGATTACAACCTGAAGTCGACTCTTCGCTCGCTGCATGTATTCGTACTGTCCGCTCCAGATGATGCTGTAGCCCTCCGGAAGTCGAACGCGTTCATCGACCGCGGCGCGAGCCGCGGCCACGTACGAACCCAGATCGGATTCGCGCGTGTCGACGTAAACCCACGAGGTCTTTCTGGCATTCTCGCTCTTGATCGCAGGCGGGCCCTTGGCGATCTCGAACGAGGCCACGTACGACAATGGAATTTGCGCGCCCGTTGGGGTCTGGATCAGCACCCGCTGCAGTGCCGTCAGGTTGTCTCGCAGCTCGCGGCTGTAGCGCACGTTAATCGGATAACGCTCCAGCCCCTCCACGGTCTGCGTCACGTTCATTCCGCCGATGGCGGACATGATGACGTCCTGCACGTCGCCGACCGTCAATCCGTATCGGGCCGCCTCGTCCCGCTTGATCCGGTAGTCGAGGTAGTTCCCGCCAACTGTCTTGTCCGGGAACGCGCTGACGGTGCCGGGTACCGTTTCGACAACCGCCGCGACGCGCTGCCCGAGTTCGGATAGTACCTCGAGGTCGGGGCCGAGCAGCTTGACGCCGACCGGCGTCTTGATGCCCGTTGACAGCATGTCGATTCGTGTCTTGATCGGCATCGTCCACGCGTTCGTCAGCCCCGGAAAGTCGATCGCCGCGTCGAGCTCGGCAACGAGTTTGTCGAGTGTCATTCCGGGTCGCCAATCGGATTTTGGCTTGAGCGTGATCGTCGTCTCCATCATCGATAGGGGAGCCGGATCCGTTGCGGTTTCCGCCCGTCCGACCTTGCCGAGTGTGTGCTCGACCTCGGGAAACTGGCTGATGATCTTGTCCGTCTGCTGGAGCAGCTCCTTTGCTTTCGTGATGCTGAGGCCGGGGTCCGTCGTCGGCATGTACAACAGGTCGCCTTCGTTGAGCGGCGGCATGAACTCGGATCCCAGGCGCGACAGGGGGATGATCGTCAGTGCCAGCGCAACCGTGGCGACGAAAACGGTAATCCACCGGTGGTTGAGTACCGCGTCTATGCAGGGTCGATAGACCCAGATTAGAAATCGGTTGATCGGATTCTTCTTCTCCGGCAGGATGCGGCCCTTGACGAAGTAACCCATCAACACCGGGACAAGTGTAACCGACAGGATTGCCGCGGCTGCCATCGCGTACGTCTTTGTGAACGCCAGCGGTTTGAAGAGGCGCCCCTCCTGTGCCTGAAGGGTGAAGACCGGAATGAACGAAAGCGTGATGATCAACAGGGAAAAGAACAGCGCGGGACCAACTTCTTTGGCGGAGTCCGCGATGATCGCCCAGTGATCCTTCTTTCCCCTGTCGCGCTCGAGGTGTTTGTGCGCGTTCTCGATCATGACGATCGCCGCATCGACCATTGCTCCGATCGCGATGGCGATTCCGCTGAGCGACATGATGTTCGCGTTCAGTCCCTGGAAATCCATGACGAGAAACGCCATGAGAATCCCGAGGGGCAGCGTCACGATCGCTACCAACGCGCTTCGTGCGTGAAGGAGAAACATGATCGTCACGAGCGCCACGATCAGACTTTCTTCCAGCAGCTTGTGGGTTAGATTGTCGATCGCTCGTTCGATGAGGCCCGACCGGTCGTAGGCCGTCCGGATCGTGACTCCTTCGGGAAGTCCCTTTTCTAACTCGGCGAGCTTCTTCTTGACGGCGGAGATCGTCTTCAGGGCGTTCTCGCCATACCGCATGACGACGATGCCGCCGACGGCCTCGCCTTCACCGTTCCAGTCGATCAGGCCGCGACGGAGCTCGGGCCCGAGGTGCACATTCGCAACGTTGCGGATCAGAATCGGCGTTCCGTTTTCGTCAACGCCGACGGGGATTTCTTCTACGTCCTGTATTGACTCGATGTAGCCGAGCCCGCGGACCATGTATTCGGTTTCCCCCATCTCCACGAGGCGCCCGCCGACATCGCTGTTGCTTCGTTTCAGTGCCTCCCTGACCTTTTGCAGCCCGATCCTGTAGGCAAGCAGCTTGTTCGGATCGATCTCGACCTGGTACTGTTTGACAAATCCGCCGATGCTCGCGACCTCCGCGACGCCGGGGACACTTGTGAGTTCGTACCGGAGGAACCAGTCCTGAATTGATCGGAGTTCCTGCAAGTCGTACTTGTCGCCCCCGTCGAGGACATACTCATACACCCAACCGACCCCCGTTGCGTCGGGCCCGAGTGACGGCGTGACGCCGGCCGGCAATCGGTTCGAGACGTAGTTCAGGTACTCGAGTACCCTGCTTCGCGCCCAGTACATGTCGGTCCCTTCCTCGAAGATGACGTACACGAACGAGTAGCCGAAGAAGGAATAGCCGCGCACGACCTTCGCGTACGGCACCGCGAGCATGGCTGTGGTCAGCGGATACGTGACCTGGTCCTCTACGACCTGCGGCGCCTGACCGGAGTATTCCGTAAACAGAATGACCTGCACGTCACTCAAGTCGGGAATTGCGTCAACCGGCGTTCGCAGCAGCGACCAGGTGCCCGCCGCCGCGACGACAGCCATCACCGCGAGGACCAGAAACCGGTTTCGGATCGAACCTTCAATAATTCTTTCGAGCATTGCGATGTCGCGTTTTCGAAGTGAGCTGTCTCGTGTGCGAATCGTCGAGGCTACTGCATCTCGCCGGAGCCGTGACCGGAATGGGAGGACTCCGAATCGGTCGCGTCGTGATTCATCTCGGGTTGCGCCTCCGGCATCTGGCTCGCTTCACGTTGGGTCCCTTCCGGCATCTGCATCGCTTCGGGCTGGGCCCCTTCCGGCATCTGCATCGCTTCGGGTCGTGCCGTTCCCGCGTCTGAGCCAATCATCTTTCGGATAGCCTCCTGCAGCCGACTCTCGCTGTCGAGGAGGAACTGCGCCGAGACCACGACCTCTTCACCCGGGGACACTCCCTTGAGGACGTGCAGCCACGCGTTATTCTGTCCGCCTTCCTCGCCGATCTGGATTTCGCGCGGCTCGAACTTGCCCGGTCCGCGGACAACGAAGACGAGGGATCGCGCACCGGATCGGATCACTGCCTCCGACGGTACTACGATCGCATCTCGAATAGCCGTTCCCTGGACTTCTACGTTCGTGTACATTCCCGGCTTGAGGTTCAGGTCCGGGTTCGAGAAGACCAGCCTGACATGAACGTCCCGGGCCTTCTCTCGCAGGTACGGATAGATGTAGGAGACGGTACCCCTGTAGGTGCGACCCGGCAGGTACGACAGCGACATCTCCACCGGCTGCCCTTCTCGTATCCACGGAAGCTCGTTCTCGTAGAAGCTCGCGTGCACCCAGACCGTGCGCAGGTCCGCTATCTGAAACAGGTCTTCACCCGCGTTGACGTGCGCGCCCTCGAGCGTGTTCTTCCGGACTACGATGCCGGATGCGGGCGCTCGCAGCAGCAGCGTCTTCCGTGCCTCGCCAGTCGAGTCGAGACGTTGGATCTCGTCATTGTCGATGTCCCAGTTCTGAAGGCGCAGCCGTGCCGATCGCAGCAGCTGCTCCGCGTCCTCTCGCGCCCGCGGCGATCCGGATTCAGCACGTTTGGCACTATTCAGAGCAAGCAGATACTCCTCCTGCGTTGAGACGAGCTCGGGCGAGTAGATCTCCAGGAGCGGATCTCCCTTCTTTACCTGCTCGCCCACATAGTTCACGTACAGCTTCTCAAGCCATCCGGAGATCTTCGCGTTCACCTGGTACAGGTTCTCCTCGTCGTACTGCACTTCGCCAACCGTCCGGATGCTTCTGGAGAAGTCTTCTCTCTGAACTTTGGCCGTGCGCACCCCCATGTTCTGAACGGTCGTTGGATCGATCGTGACGGTCGATCCTGAGTCCGCGCTTCCATCGAGCTCGTCCTGATAGACAGGGATCAGGTCCATGCCCATCCGGGATTTCCCGGGTGAATCATAGGTCTCGGTCGGATCCATCGGCGCGCGCCAGTAGGCGATCTTGCGATCGCCGCTCTTGCCGTTGCCGACGAGACTCGCGCCGTCGACCTCGTCTTCGTATACAGGCACGAGGTCCATGCCCATCCGGGATTTCCCCGGTGCGTCGTAGATCTCGGTTGGATCCATCGGGGCACGCCAATAGGCGATCTTGCGGACACTCTCGGATTGATCCGGTTGGGTTCGCTTGGCCGCGAGAAAACCGGCAGTGCCGCCTGCTGCGAACAGCAGAACCGCGATCGCGACGGATGCAATTGTTCTCGTTGTCATGGTGTCGTCGTTTCGATATCTGAAAGGGAATCAACTCCCACGGCTCGTTCGAGTCGGGCTAGGGAGACCAGCCAGCGGGCTGATGCCTCCTCGAGGGAGGTTTGCAGGTTGAAGAGTGTTCGCTCGGAGTCGAGCAGGTCCAGGAAGCCGACGCGCCCGGTGGAGTACGCGCTCAAGGTTGCCTGCAACGTCGTCTCGGCCTGCGGAATAAGCGTTTCACGAAGCAGGGCGATCTCGCGTCGGTTCAGCGTCGCCTGTGCGAGCGCGTCAAGCACCTCCGAACGAATCGCGGTCGAGGCGGCCTCAATGGCTGCCTCCACCTGGCTTTCGCGGATCATGGTCTCTTCGACGCGGGCTTTCAGGCGCGTGCGCTGAACGGGCAGCTTGATGTTGACCCCAAGTGCCAACGCGTCGCGACCTGTTGATGTCGGCGGTGCATCGCTTTTCGCGATGTCGAAGTACGTCACGCTTAATCCGAAGTCGGGGCGAAAGTCCAGATGGGCCAGCTCCGTTTGCCGCTCCGCCTGAAACTGCGCCGATGCCAGCGCGTGCAGCTCAGGACGGATTCGTAAAGCATCCGCCACTAACGAATCCGCTCCGAGTGAGTCCGCAGACAATGCCGCGTCAGTATAATCGGCACCGGGGAAGATCGGTCGAAAGTCGGCGTCAAGCGGACTGTTGACCAGCCGTGCCAACGACTGAATTGCCGACGACCGAAGGCGCTCGACCTGGATTGTTCGCTGATCAAGTGCGTTCCTTTCAAGTTGTGCCTTGAGAATCGTCTGCTGTGCGCCCTTTCCGACCTCGTACAACTTGGAGGCCGAGCGTTCGTAGCTGTCGAGCCGATCCGAGAACTCATCGATCAACTCGAGTTCGCGGTCTAGCCTGCGCAGCTCGAAGAAATTCCGCTTGACATCAAGGATCAGGTCCTGGGTCATCGACTCGCTCTGTGCCTCGGCGGCATCCGCGCCAAGCGACGAAATCACAGACCGAAGCTCGCGCTTCCCTGGAAACGGAACCTCCTGGTCGAGACGCCACTGCGTGCGCTGTGTACCCAACGCCGTGTGGATCGGTAGCGGCTGATACATGGCCGAAACGTGCGGATCCGGAAGTGCACGGGACTGGGCCACTGTGGCACGCATCGCGTCGGCCCCGAGCCTTGCTGCCTCGGCAGCAGGATTGCGTTCGCGAACGAGCCGGATGAGGAAGGCGAGATCGGCGGAATCAGGAACGGCCGTTTGCGCCGAAGCGTGCAGCGGAGCAAAGAACGCTGCGGCTACGACCAGCCACCTGCCGGCAACTGTATGATTGGACATGCCTCTCGGACAAAATGATTTGGCGGGTCGCGGATTCCACGTAACGTGGATCGCGTCGAGAAATGAAAACCGCCCGCGAACTACCGGGCAGCTGCCAAATCGATCAGGTCAGAATCCGAGAGAGTAGGATGTGGAGGGACGGTTGCGGCGGATGCGTCACTTCAAACTTGCTTCCAATCACCGCACTCCGGTGTGACACCGGCTTGTCGAGATTCGTCAGTCCGCTGGAGACTACAGCGAACAGGCTCGGCTGCGGAACTTCGTTCCGGGCGGATGCAACGGCGTCGTTGTTGTGATCGGCATTGCAGCATCCGGTGTAGTCTGCAGTCATGCTGCAATCGGCGCGCGTCCCATCGAGGCCTGCTACCGCGTGTCGTGACGATTCCGAAACGACGTACGCCGTCTCTACCGGACCGGAGGCCTCAGCAGCACTGCCTTGATGGGCCGTTCCGTGAGTACCGGTCATGTGGCCCGATGCGTGATGATCGGCAGTTGACTCAACCGCATCGTCGCAGTGCCGGACATCGACAACTTGATTGTCGAACGCCATTCGGCACATGTGCGTCGCCATGGGCAACGACATCGACAGCAGCGTCACGGCCGACACTACGTTCAAGAGGCGATATGTTCGGATGCGTACGAACATCGAATCATCCCGCGATACAACGGGCAAATCATAAGGTTCCAGTGCGCCGGCGGTCCGAACGATTGGTCTTGCGGTATGTATCGGACATATCCTGCATGTTCTTGACCACGGCCGGCTTCGGCATGAGTCGCACGTCCACAAACGTCGTAGGCATCGGCACGAGCATCACTATGACTATGGTTGTGAGTGAGTGGAGCGGCAACGTTGGGCACATCGTAGGGCCGCGTGTTGTCTCCCGCCTGCCGGGGGCACCGATGACCTCGTCGGTCACTTTGTTCTCAAGATTCGCGCATTGATAGCGACGACCACTGTACTGAGACTCATCAGAGCTGCTCCGGCAGCGGGCCCCAGAACGATGCCAGCACTGTAAAGTACGCCGGCTGCCACGGGGATTGCGATAATGTTGTAACCGGCTGCCCACCACAGGTTCTGAATCATCTTCCGGTAGGTCACCCGTGACAGCTGCATGATCTTGGCCACGTCTTGCGGGTTGCTCCGTACCAGGACGATATCTGCGGTTTCGATGGCTACGTCCGTACCGGCACCGATTGCGATTCCGACATCTGCCTGTGCCAGCGCGGGGGCGTCGTTGACCCCGTCACCCGTCATCGCCACGGTCAGACCACGGGCCTGCACCTCTTTCACTTTCTTCGACTTTTCCTGTGGCAGCACCTCGGCGAAGAACTCGTCCAGTCCAATATCTTCTGCGACCCATGCAGCTACTTTCGCGTTGTCTCCAGTGAGCATCATGGTCCGCAGTCCCATCGCCTTGAGTGTTGCGATCGCTTCTTTTGATTCGGGGCGGATGACGTCGGCAAGGGCGATCGCTCCTGCGAGACTGCCATCGATAAGAACGAACACGACAGTCTTCCCTTGTTCAGAGAGTACGTCGAAGCGGGAGTCCTGGAAGTGGTGGCCTTCTTCCTTCAGATAGCCCGGACTCACAACTTTGATGTTCCTGCCGCCCACGGTTCCTTCTGCACCCTTTCCGGGTATTGCTCTGAAGTCGGTCACGTCCGGTGGATTCTCGGCGGCGGCTACGATGCCCTGAGCAATCGGGTGCTCCGAGTGTGCCTCGACGGCGGCAGCCTGTGCCAACAGGTCTTCTTCCGTCAATCCGTCAACGAAGATCAGCGTATCGGTCACGCCAAATCGCCCCTCTGTCAGTGTGCCCGTCTTGTCGAAGATGACGGCACCGAGGTTGCGAGCCGCTTCGAAGGCCGTGCGATCACGAATGAGCAGGCCGTTTCGGGCGGCCAGGGCGGTCGAGACTGCCACCACCAGTGGAACCGCAAGGCCCAGGGCATGCGGACACGCGATAACCATCACGGTAACGGTGCGCTCGAGAGCGAAAGCGAAGTCCTGACCGATGACAAGGTACCAGACGAACATCGTCACCGCGCCACCGCCAAGCGCGACAGCCGTTAGCCACAGGGCCGCCCGGTTGGCTAGATCCTGGGTACGAGACTTGCTCTCCTGTGCTTCTCGTACCAGATCGATCACCTGAGAGAGGAAGCTTTCTGCGCCGGTCTTCTGGACGGTGATAAATATGGAACCCTCGCCGTTGATCGAACCGCCGATGACCCCATCGCCGACATTCTTGACGACGGGTACCGACTCGCCCGTGAGCATCGCTTCGTTGACCGACGTTTGTCCCTTGTCGACTTCACCGTCCGCCGGAACCTTTTCTCCCGGTTTGACAAGCACCCTGTCGCCGGCTGCAAGGTCGCCGAGCGGGACGTCGTGCACACTTCCATCGGACATTACCTTGTGGGCTTCTGCCGGCATGAGGCGAGCCAGTTGTTCGAGTGCTTTCGAAGCGCCCATAACCGACTTCATCTCGATCCAGTGGCCGAGCAGCATGACGTCGATAAGAGTCGCGAGCTCCCAGAAGAAGATCTTGCCGGCAAGGCCGAACACGACTGCGCTGCTGTATACGTATGCCGTCGTGATCGCAACAGCGATGAGCGTCATCATTCCGGGTCTGCGCTCCTTCAGTTCACGCAGAAGGCCGGACAGGAATGGATATCCCCCGTAGAAGAACACAACGGAGGAAAGCCCGAAGAGCAGGAACAGGTCGCCCGTGAACCGTAGGGATTCATCAAGTCCCAGGAAGCTCTGGATCATTGGGGACAGTAGGAGGATCGGCACCGTCAAGACGAGCGAGACCCAAAAGCGACGCTTGAAGTCCTCGATCATATGGGCATGATGATCGTGGTGATCATGGTGGTCTTCGTGGCCTCCCGCTGGCTTGTGCCGGCCATGTTGATCGTGATCGGGATGACCTCCATGCTCCGAATGCTCGGAATGCCCGGTGTCGGAGTGGCCGTGGTGGGCGTGGTGGGCGTGGTGGCGTGCATCCATCTCCGCATGGTCGGCATGGCCGTCGTGGGAGGCGTGTGCACTATGCTGATCGCCAGCCGCTCCCTTAGGGTCGGCGGCTTCGTGATCATGCGTATCGGGCCTGTCGTGCATTTTCATTTGAAAGGTTGAAGGTTTCGTACATCGATCCAACCGGATGACGGCAACGGCGTGATCATCAATGTCAGGAGGCTGAGGGTGAACGTTGAACTTGTTGGCACCGGCCTCGTTGCGATGCGCCTGACACGGCGTGCTCTAGGCTTAATCCAGTCGCTTGTAGAGGGCGTTATAAATCGGGGTGAACACCAGTCCAACATACGCACCCCAAAGGAAGCTCTCGACAAGCCCCAAAAGGAAACTGCCGAAGCTGATCCACCTGAAGGCGGGCAATGCGATTTCCAGCAACTGGTGCATGTGGAGGCTTTCGGGCGTGACCAGGCCGTAGATGACACAGATGAGGTAGCTCACACTCGTGAACAGACCCAACGCCCAGGTGATGAGTTTCGTATTCAGCATGATGTTCTCTCGTAGTTTGCAAGCGGACCTGTCAGGGTCAATCGACGGAATGTGTGCGATGCCCGCTATGATCGTAATGCCGCCCGTGTCGGTCGTCGGTGTCATGGCCGCAGCCATGGTCTCCTCGACCAGCGTGGCCACCGCGTCCCACGTGAGCGCCATGTCCGTGGCCAAACAGGTGCATTGCGATGAAGGCCAACAGCAGTAGGATGAAGAACCAGTTTTCAGCGAACCACTCCATCTTGAGCCTCGGTATGGGTTGCGTTCTTAATAGAAGAAGGTAAGCGGTGCTGAATAGTACTACCGTGTTCCTGGCGCAGCAGATGTCCCAACTCGGATCGATGTTGCCGGACGGCGTGCATTCCAGCGGCGATGCATTCCCGGCGGGCATCAAAATCCAGGGTGTCGATGGTGCGGAGGAATATCGGTCGCAGCACTAGATCGGCTTCGGCGAAGCGAGCATCGGCGTGACGCATGTGGCAGATCTCCATCGCCCGCATGAGAGCCTGATAACCGTTGCGGATATCCGTCGAGCCCAGATCCTGTCCCGGGTCAATTGCGATGACCACGGGGTTGCCAAAGCCTCGGGCCACGTCAATCGGCGCTATGTCAGCGTAGGCCCCGTCAGCAAGTAGGCGGCCGTCCTGTCGCAGCGGCGGTAAGATCCCAGCCAGGGCCGCGCTCGCATAAAGAGCGTCTGCTGCGCTGCCCGCGCGCAGCACGTAACGCTGGCCCGAGTAGAGGTCTGTAGTGGAGACGGCTAGGGGTATCCGCCCATCCTCCAACGAACGGCCTTCAGTCAAATTCTGTAGGAGTCGCTGTCCAGCTCCGAGGGCACGCACTCCGGGACCCCATCCATAGACCATGTCCTGAATGACCCGAGCTCTGCCAACCCAGGCGCTCCACCGGTCGCGAATCCGTGCGGGCTTTTCCGGGCGAATATGAAGGGGACCAGGAAAGGCACCCGTGTTCATTTTCAGCACTGCCGTGTACCAATCGGTCCGCAGCGCATAGGTAACCCCGATAACCGCACCCATCGAGACCCCGACGACGGCGTCTGGGTGGTAGCCCTCGGCCTCAAGCGCGCGCAGTACACCGGCGTGGGCGAAGCCGCGCGCACCACCCCCGGCCAATACCAGCGTGTACGGGCGATGGGTTTTGGATGGCGGATTGATTGGCATGGTTTGAGTCCGGGTTAGGCATATGGACAATGGATGCCGAACGACGTATACAGCACATGGGGTACCGGAACCAGGATCAGCAGCAGGAGGACAAACGCCGCCGCACCCAGCACCATGCGCGACCGGTCCACGCGACTTACGTCGTTGCGGGGAGGCACATCGCGCGTTCCAGCGACCAGGAACAGAAAGAGCGCCCAGAAAAGCAGGCCGCTCCAGACGAAAAGGCCAAGCAGGACGAGCGCCACAAGCGAGACGATGCCGACCGTACGAGCCGTCCGGTGCCCAAACAGCGCGTGAATCATATGCCCGCCGTCGAGCTGGCCCACCGGGATCAGGTTGAGCGCCGTCACGAGCAGTCCGAGCCATCCAGCGAACGCGATCGGATGGAGGATCAGGCGGTGGCCTTCAAGCACAGCATCGCCGAGAGCCGCCTTTGCCAGAAACGCAAAGAGCACGGAAGACCCCACATCGGTCCCGCCCATAAGCATTGCGGGAGCCTCCGTGACCGGCGTCACGGTCGAGTACCGAAGTCCGATGAGCAGCGCCGGAATGGCGATGACCAGCCCTGCCAGCGGTCCTGCCACGGCCACGTCGAACATCTGGCTGCGGTTTCGGGCGAGTGACTTCATCTGAATAAACGCTCCAAACGTGCCGAGCGCAAACGGCATCGGGATGAAATAGGGGAGAGAGACATGTATGTCGTGGCGTCGGGCCATGAAGTAGTGTCCCATCTCGTGCGCCCCCAGAATCAGCATCAGGGCGAGCGCGTAGGGCAATCCCGAATAGATGTGATCGGGCTGTGAGATCAGATTGACGCCGCGGTGTGCTGCACCGGCCCACGTCGTTGTTGCGAGCGTTGCGACAAAGAGGACCCCGTTCAGCCAGGCGCGGCCCTCACGCTGTACAGGTGTGTGGAGGCTCTGCGACGGTGCGAGTACGAGCATGGGCCGGCCCGCCTCACTTTCCTGCAGCAGCGGTACGAGCTCACTGCCTTCGAAGCGATGCCGGAGATCTTCGTAGGCGGCATCGGGCTTCAACAGAAGCGTTCCTTCGATGATGTATTGGTTTCCAATGCGATAGTTCGCCAGCGGATAGATGACATCTATTGTTTTGAGGATCAGTTCCTCCGGAACCGCGCCGACGGTTGGCTGTTCGGCGACTGCATCGCCGGCACCTTCATCGGCCTCGTGGCTGCCCATGACCTGGTGCATTCCGAGGAGACACAGCACCAGTAAGAGCATAAACATCCACGGACTCAAGGCAATGCCGGTAGCGAGCACCAGCACGAGCACGAGTAGCGGCAGAAGGCAAAGTCCGACAAGTAGTAGCGTTTGTCTTAGACCACTGGAAGACTGAGATCGAAAGTGAGGCATTGCTTCTGGATTCCGTTGATGGATCCGTATGGTTCAAGAAACCGTCAGCAGCGATTGGCAGGAATGTCCCTTCGAATGTCCGACGGTAGGAATATTCCAAAATCAATCTGAACGCAGCCTTAAATCATCCTGAAATCTCTTTCAGGCTGCCAGCGGTCGCGGTGCTCCAACCCACGTGGGCTGACGGTGTTGCGGGCCAGTCTGAATGAGTTGTTCCTGGCGGTCAAATCCTGCCAGGCACGCAGGACTGGTCATTCCGCCGTCTTGCGAGATTCTTGATCGCGAATCCGAACCAGGTCCTCGACTGGTTGAATGGCAATGATGCCGTCGCCCGTGCCGTGTGCCGTCGCCGCCTCCCTGATTAGATCTACGATGCGATCCACCTGGTTGGCCTGTGCAAAGATGACCAGACACATGTGCTCGACCATCATATCCCGACCAAAGGTGTTCAGGTACTCCCCGTAGCCTTTCACGCGCCACAACGAAAGGCCGTCAACGCCCTCATCAACCAACTGCTGCTCGACAGTCTGCAAGAGGGACCGACGAATGATTGCTGTGATCTTCTTGGTGTTCATTGGACCGAATCGCAGCCCAGACGCGATAGTGTGTCGGGATGACGAGCGAAAGACCATCGACGACTGGCTTGCGAGATTTATTGTGGTTGTTCTGACGGTACGGCGTGCGATCCGAAATTTGTCGGAAACGTCCTGAGACGTCTTTCCGAAGAGTTCGGGGTCGCGGAGCTCTCGTCGACGTGTTGGCCGAACGCAGCCACCGAGGCTATTGATCGTCCTCGAGCCGTGCCTTCCGCTCTTCATACTCGTCGGCACCGATCTCGCCCCTGGCGTATCGCCGCCGCAGGATCTCCAACGCCGTCTCCTCTGAAGCCGGTGGTATGTGTGCGTCGCGTCCAATGAACAGCCTCGAAATGACAAGGATTGCGAGCAGCCAGAAGGCCCACCAGAGCCAATGCATTCCCCAGAGCCAGTGACTATGAACCATTGCCGGACCTCCCGAGACAACGTTTTTTGGTTAGTGCGATCTCTTCGCCGGATGGGCGTCTAGTTGGCGTCGTGCCGATTCAATCAGGTGTGCGTCCTTTGACAGTTCCATCGGACAGGAGCCCATCATGTTCATCATCTGCGCCATGTTTGCCATGGAGAGGTTGGTCGTCATGTGCCGGCCGATCGTCTCGGGCGTCATCGCCCCGAGCCGGTCACGCTGGTCGGGGGTTAGTTCCGACTTCATGGCCAGCGTCGTCTCGATGGCCGCGGCCTGGAGCCGTGCTTTCTCCGTGGCGATGTCGACTAGCTGTTTCTCAAGCTTGTCGGGCTCCGGTGCGGCTGAGGCAATCATTCTTTCTAGTGCGGCCTGCTTCCCGGCCAAAGCGTCTTCGCCTTCCTTCCAGTTATCAAGGAACGATCGCTGCTGTTGCTTCAGCGTTTCAAGTTGACGCTCCGACAGAGAAAGGGATTTGCTCATTGTAGGAAGTACATATACCAGCATTGCAGAGTTCTGCACCGGGTCGTTCATCATTTGCATCATGCGGCCGTTCATCATCCCCAGCATCTCGCCCGGTATTGTTCCTTGCTGCATCGTGCCATTGTGCATCGCGCCATTGTGCATCAGAGTCATCATGCCCTGCATTGCCGTGCTGTCGGCCGCGGCATGCTGATGCCTATGTTGAGCCTGTGCGGAGCCGACCAGCAGAAGCGCCAGCAGCATCGAACAGGTGTGTCTGAAATAGCGTCTCATAATCTGTTACCATTTTTGCGTTGATCCGCCATGCCGTCGTTGTGCCCCATGTGGGGCATCGTGGTCTTTTCGGATCGAGGGTGCTTCAGAGCATGGGTTGTCCGGCGGCGATGCTGGCCCGTGCTGAGAGTCCGATCCACCCATACCCAGATGGCGAGTGAAACCAGGACGATCGCACCGATACAGAAGAGGAGCCACGATGACATTTCACACGGCGTGTTGCATGGTTGCTGTTTTCGCCAGCAATATGCACCGACGCATCTGAATCCAACCTTAAACTGACCTGAAAGGTTGTTCAGGTTTGCTATGCCACTGAACGACCCTTTGCTAACCGGACTGTGTGTCCCAGGTGAGGATATCTTGTTCGGACTTGGGGCGCGTGATCCAGGCCTCAGCGTCTGGCAGCGGATCCTTCTTTTCCGTGATGTTGTGGTCCAGGGCGCTCCACTGCTCCGCCAGGTATTGATTCCAGGCAGCGTAGTGGGCCCATTTCTCCGGCAGTTCATCATCCGCATAGATCGCCTCCGTAGGGCAGACCGGAACGCATGCGTTGCAATCGATGCATTCGTCTGGATGAATTACCAGGAAGTTCGGACCTTCATAGAAACAGTCCACTGGGCAGACTTCTACGCAGTCAGTGTATTTGCAATTGATACAGGGTTCGGCAACGATGTAGGGCATGGCAGACCTGTCGGTATGGTTTTCGGCGTGGGCGGCGTGGCCCGGATGGGCGACGGCGAGGCGTTAAATCCTTGGGTTTATCGGAAATGACTTCGACACCTGATCTGGTTCGCTCAATCTGAGTCGTGATGGTCATCTGACTCGGCGTGGTCGTGATCCTCCGGCCGTAGTGGCGTTACGAGTATTGCGCCAATCAGAACAGTGCCTGAGCCTTCAAGTCGGAGGCCGACCCGACCCGCGTCAGCTGCAGGGCCGTGCCCGTGTGTGATTAGCTTGCTGCCTTCGTACGTCCTGAAATGCGTTTGGTCCTCGACGAGCCGGAAGCGTTCCAATCCATTCCATTTGAAGGAACCCTCGTCCACTATCTGCTCAGATCCGTTCCGTAAGCGGCCTTGGCGCATCATGCCTCCGGCGAGTTCGAGAAAGATGTAATTGTCCACATCCTGCGCTTGACTAGCAATGCGGATGCTGCCCTCGAAGTCCTCGATGCCTAGCAGGACATCCGACTGGACGCTGGCAATCGGGACGTCATAGACGAAGAAGATGGGTTCACCTGTGAGGTGGAGCGCGAGAACGTCACTCTGGTCGCCCCTGTTCTCGATGCTTGCGCTGATCGAATCAGGTTCGCCATCCAGCCACGTGAAGCTTGGAATCCAGGCCGTCGGGCGTGACGGGTGCCATGTCCATCCGCCGTCGTCGGTCACCTGAGGGCCGTACTCGCCGTCGGCCACTGAAGCGGACAGGCGGGCCGTTTCCGCAGCCTGTTCGGCTTGGTAGGCGGCCTTGACGCCCACGCCTTGCTCGAAGACCATCTGAGCGCCATGCTCTGCAGTTTCATACACGAGGAAGAGCCCGCTCGCACCAATCAGCATAAGTGGGATCCAGAGGATCGGTTTGAGCACGGCGGCGGGTGCATAGCGGAGGAGCGCCACGCGAAGGAGAGCGTACAAGCCGTAGAACCAGAGGGTCCATTCAGCCCAGTCTGCGTGATCCGTCAAGATGGTGCTGGCTTCGGTCGAAAGCATCACGCTGTCTGCTGCAGCGCGACCGGAAAAGAAGGTCGCCAGGGCAGCGGCGGCCCCGAGCGCATAGAGTAGAACGGCCGCAGCATGCAGGTCAGGCTGTCTGCGCTGAAGAATGGCAACGCCATCTATGAGTACCGCGACTATGAGCAGTGCGATCGGAAAGTGCACGAGCAACGGATGGATGTTCGGAGCCCAATCAGGAATAAGTCTCATCTTGCAGTTGTCAAGGATTGTTCACCTGGAGGTGGTCTGACTGCTACCGTAGAAATGATCGAGCCGGATTGGAGCTGAATACCACGCCAGCTCATGGAATATCCATTTCGACGGTCGGGACGATCTCTACGACTTTTGCAGCCTGTCCGTGCAGCTCCATTATTTCGGAGTTGACTAGTGTTGCCGGTAGGATTTGCTTGTAAGTTGCATGGCGAACCTGAAAACAACCTGAAATCACTTTCGGGATCTGACTGGTAGTCTGGCCGGCGAGACAAACTCCGCGGCAAAGTCGCACGCGTTTGGGGCTCGACAGCGGGAGGTGGCGAGCTTAACCTGCCTGAAATTTCCTTCAGGTCGTCGGATGCCCCGGCAAGGAGCCTAATTTTGTGAATGACGCAGACCTCGCAAATAGCTACAAGAAGATGTGGATTCTAGTCATTGAGGACGAGCAACGGCTGGCGCAGGTGATCAAACGGGGGCTGGAAGCTGAAGGCTATCAGGTTGATGTGGCCCTTGACGGTGAAGAGGGCGAGATGCTCGCCGCCGCGAATGCGTACGATGCGCTCATTGTAGACTGGCGGCTTCCCAAGCAAGACGGCAAAACAGTAATCCAGCATTTGCGTGCGGATGGTCACACCTATCCCATCCTGATGCTCACGGTGTTGGAGGATGTCGAATACCGAGTCGAGGGTCTGGACGCCGGTGCAGACGATTATATGCGCAAGCCATTCTCTTTCGAAGAGTTGCTGGCTCGGTTGCGAGCGCTGCTCCGCAGGCCGCCGCTCGCTGCGCACGAACATCTCTTGCAGATTGGCGCGCTGAAGATGAACACGGAGCGGCGCTCGTTCAGCGTCGGCAGTCAGCCTCTTCTGCTCAGGCCGAAAGAGTTCGCGCTGATGGAGCTCTTCATGCGGAATCCCAATGCCTTGCTCTCGCGAACAGTCCTTGCCGAGCGGGTCTGGGGCAGCGCCCTCTACGTCAGCGATAACGTAATTGACGTGACGGTCTCAAGCCTGCGACATAAGCTGGAGGAAGCGAAACCGCAACTGGACGCTGACGGGGATGAGAATACCGTTTTCAAAGAGATTGAAACCGTCCGCGGGGTCGGTTACCGTCTCCTTGCCTCCGAACCCGAGTAGTTCAGATCAGACCATCCGTACTTCGAGAGGCGTAATTGCCCATGTTGAGCCGAACACTGAAGCCTCCATCACCCGCGTGGTCAATTTCGACTCGTCTCGCAATCTGGTATGGCCTGACAATCTTCATAATACTTAGCCTGTTCGCAGGATTCTGTTACGTCATCTTTCATGCGAGCCTTCACGCCGATCTCGATCGCCATCTTACCTACGAACAGCGTGAGCTCCTTCCGTTCGTGCGACTGAACAATGGGATACCAGTATTCGAGCGGCTCGAAGACTTGCACTCAGTGGGATATCAGACTGACGGCACCTACGGAACCTATGTCAGGCTTCTTGCACCGGGCGGCGAAATTCTGTACAGCAGTCCTAACTTCGAAGGGCATGGTGCGTTGGCGGTCGCGTTGCCGACAGGTGCCGCGGAGGAAACCCTGAGTCGGCACTGGGAAGGAGGTCCCATACGCTCACGGTACGTACCGATTGTTTCGACGGCCGGTGATCCGGCTGGATGGCTCGAGGTCACCAGCTTTGAATGGTCCCTTCATAAGGAACTGGAGCGGCTTGCGAACGCACTATTCGTGGGTATCGCCTTGAGCGTGCTCCTTGCAGCCGGGGGAGGGTATATGCTCGCGCGCCGCGCACTTCGACCGGTTGCCGCGATTACGGAAGCTGCCAATCAGATCCGCTCGGTTGAGTTGAATGCACGACTGCCAACCGACTTCAAAGTGCGCGATGAACTGACGAAGCTTGCTGAAACGATTAATGGGTTGCTGGCTCGACTGGAAGGGGCTTTCCAGCGCGAGCGGCGCTTCACGTCCAACGCTGCCCACGAGCTCATAACCCCCCTGACAACCATGCGCGGCGAATTGGAACTGGCCTTGCGTGAGGACCGAGGAGGGCACGACAGTCGGGAGGCAATCGAGATGGCGTTGCGGGACATCGATCAGATGAACGATATCATTCGGGCACTTCTGCGACTGTCGCAGGCTGAAAGGCTCCAGGACATGCCGCGCGCGCCGGTGGATGCAAGCAAACTATGTGCAGAACACGTTGGTCGCTTCCAGGATCGCGCGGACGCGCGGGAAACAACGCTGGTTCTGGATGCCCAACCTGGTTTGATCCTTGCCGGTGATTTCGTGAATCTCGGGAAGGCAATAGACAATCTGTTGGACAATGCCTTCAAGTACACGCCGCCTGGGGGGCGCATAGACGTGCGGGTGAACGCGGATGGCGCGGACGTTCTGCTGGAGATCCAGGATACTGGGATCGGATTTACCAAAGCGGAGGCAGAGCACCTTTTTGACCGGTTCTACCGGGCAGACGCAAAGGAAGTTCGTGCCCAGGCGGGTAGTGGTCTTGGGTTGGCAATCGTGCAGACCATTGTTGAAGCGTACGACGGTACGATCGTAGCCGCGAGTGCAGGGCCGAATACGGGAAGCACGTTCACGATTCGAATTCCGCGCGTCGAGTAGCGACATTGCTGTCGTCACGGTCGCGATATGACGGACATCAATCGCACCATTCCGTTGAATGCACGCGTCCGCGCCCGTCCGTAGTTTGTCGGATCGATCGGTCGAGGCTGATCAGGAATTGTGACGAACTTGAGGGTGTGATGGCAATTATCGGAGGAATAGAGGGGGGCGGAACGAAGTTCGTTTGCGCGATCGCGAAGGAAGATGGCACGATTCTACGGGAAGATCGCTTCCCGACGACGACTCCTGCTGAAACGATCGGGAGAGCGACAGAGTTCTTTCGACGCGAGTCGGAGGCCCACGGAGAACTAAAGTCGATCGGCATCGCGTCGTTCGGTCCGGTCGATCTGGACCGGCAATCGTCGACGTACGGCTTTATCACGACCACGCCGAAGCCGGGGTGGGCGCAGACGCGATTTGCCGGTGCCTTCGAGGATGCCTTCCGCGTCCCCGTCGGTTTCGACACCGACGTCAACGGTGCCGCGCTGGGCGAATCAAAGTGGGGCGCGGGTCAGGGGCTGAACACACTCGTCTACTTCACGATCGGAACAGGAATCGGTGGCGGCGCGATGGTCGACTCCTCGCTGGTCCACGGTATGGTTCATCCGGAGATGGGACACATCCGCGTGCGACACGATCTTGCGCGAGATCCCTACTCGGGAAGTTGCCCCTACCACGGCGATTGCTTCGAAGGAATGGCATCGGGACCGGCGATTGGCGGACGTTGGGGTGTGCCGGCGTACGATCTCTCCGACGATCACCCGGCATGGGACCTCGAAGCGGACTACATCGCCGATGCCCTGCACACGGTGATCTGCACGATTTCACCGCAACGGATCATTCTCGGTGGCGGCGTAATGGAGCAGCAGCAGCTCTTTCCGATGATCCGCAAACGTGTGCAGGCGTCGCTCAACGGCTACGTTCAGTCGCCGGCGATAACGGATGCGATCGACGACTACATCGTCCCGCCGGCGCTCGGAAATCAGGCAGGAATCAAGGGCGCGCTGGCACTCGCGCTCGCGGCGTTGGATCAGCCCGTCGACCTATGATTGTCGGCGTCGAACCGTTACATTCTTCGAGCCGGGTTGAATGATGCGCCGATGAACGATCACCAGCAGAACAACACCACGACAATGCAAGAGAATGAATTTGATGCGATCGTAGTCGGCTCGGGAATCAGCGGCGGATGGGCCGCGAAGGAGCTCTGCGAAAAGGGACTCAAGGTCATCGTTCTGGAGCGCGGCAAGGACGTCAAGCACGTGACGGACTACAAGAACGCGATGAAGGCGCCGTGGGAATTTCCGCATCGCGGCAGCCGCACGCAGAAGATGATCGAGGACTATCCGGTCCTCAAGCGCGACTACCCGCTGAACGAAACGAATCTTGACTGGTGGGCGAGCGACAAGGACTCCCCGTACACCGAGGTCAAACGCTTCGACTGGTTTCGCGGATATCAGGTAGGCGGACGTTCGCTGCTGTGGGGCAGGCAGAGTTACCGATGGTCGGATTTCGATTTCGAGGGCAACGTCCGCGACGGCGTCGGTGTGGATTGGCCGGTCCGCTACAAGGACATCGAGTCGTGGTACACGTACGTCGAAAAGTTCGCCGGGATATCGGGCAGTCGCGAGGGCTTGCCGCAACTCCCCGATTCGCACTTCCTGCCCGCGATGGAGCTGAACTGCGTTGAGCGCGATGCGTCCGACCGCATCAAGAAGGCATTCGGCGGTAAGCGCAGTCTCATCATCGGTCGCGTCGCGCACGCCACGGCCGCCCTGGCGCACAGTCCGGGGCGAGGCACGTGCCAGTTCCGGAACAAGTGCTGGCTCGGGTGTCCGTACGGTGGCTACTTCAGCACGCAGGCTTCGACACTTCCTGCCGCCATGGCGACCGGCAACCTGACGATACGTCCGTTCAGCATCGTGACGCGTATCCTTTACGACAAGGACACGAAGCGCGCTACGGGTGTCGAGGTCCTCGACGCGGAGACGAATCAGACGTACGAGTACCGTTCGAAGATCGTCTTCCTCAACGCGTCGACGCTCAACTCAACCTGGGTTCTCATGAACTCGGCCACCGATGTCTGGCCGGATGGACTCGGCAGCAGCAGCGGTCAGCTCGGCCGCAACCTAATGGACCATCACCTCGGCGTCTGGGCGTCCGGAGACGTCGACGGGTATGCGGACCAATACTACTACGGTAACAGGCCCAACGGATTCTACATTCCCCGCTTTCGGAATCTGCAAGGTGACAAGCAGGAGTTCTTGCGCGGTTTCGGGTACCAGGGTGCGGCGAGTCGCACCGGGTGGTCGCGTGAAGTCGGGGAGTACAGCATCGGCGCCGAGTACAAGGACGCACTGCTCGAGCCGGGGCCGTGGCGGATCGGGATGGGCGCATTCGGGGAGATGCTGCCGGACGAACGCAACCGCGTAACGCTGGACAAAACGCGGCAGGACAAGTGGGGCCTCAACGTACTCGCGATCGACTGCGAGCTTCGGGAGAACGAGAACCTCATGCGGCAGGACATGCTGAATGCCGGACTCGAAATCATCGAGGCGAGCGGTGCTAAGAATGTGACAGGAGGAATCGGGGACGGCACACCGGGCCGCGGAATCCACGAGATGGGAACAGCCCGCATGGGGCATGATCCGAAAACGTCGGTGCTGAACAAATGGAATCAGGTCTGGGATGCCCCGAACGTGTTTGTAACGGATGGTTCGTTCATGACGTCTGCGGCGTGTCAGAATCCGTCACTCACGTACATGGCGTTCACGGCCCGTGCCGCGGACCATGCCGTGAGCGAACTGAAAAAGATGAACCTCTAGAGCCATGATGAACAGAAGAGACGCAATTGCCCGGGTCGGTTTGATCATGGGCGGCACGGTTGTCGGTGCGGAAGCATTCCTGAGTGGATGCGCCCCGAGCGGCGGGTCGGCGGCAGCCGCGACCACCTTCACGCCGGCGGTCGTCGCGATGCTCGACGAGGTCGGTGAAACGATCCTTCCGACGACGGCGAAGTCCCCCGGGGCGAAGGCCGCGAAGATCGGTGAGTTTATGAAGGTGATCGTCACGGATTGTTACGATAAGGCAGATCAGGAAGTCTTCGCAACGGCCGTGCCGTCGATCAACGCGCTGGCGTCCGAGACCTATGGCAAACCGTTCATGGATCTGGCGGGGGACGAACGACACGCTCTGCTGGTGACGCTCGATCAGTCCGCGCGCGATCACGACGGCGGCCTCGAGGACGGCGACCCGGCACACTACTTCACCCTGGTGAAGCAACTCACGTTGTGGGGGTTCTTCACGTCTGAGGTCGGCTCAACGGAAGGGTTGCGCTACCTCCCGGTTCCGGGCAAGTATGACGGATGCACGGAGTACGAGGACGGCGACAGGGCGTGGGCGGCGATTTAGGTCGAATCGTGGAAAAGGAAAGTAAGAGCGGAGGAAAGTAGGAAAGTAGGCCCGCTCGGAACGAGCCGCGTCATCGCGAGCCGGGGTTCATGATCCGCAGACGCGACTTGCCCCATTCAGCGCGGCAGCCGCGAGCCATCGGCGAGACCGATCACTGGTCACTCGAGACCGCTCACTGATGACTGCTCACTGATGACTGCTCACTTCGCGAGCGAAGCGAGCGTCCCCCATTCATTCCATCATTCCATCATTCTTTCATTCATTCACCTAAACTATCTGTAACATTTCGGCCCTCGGCCGCCGCATCTCGAACCCACGCGCAACAAGTTGGCCGCCGCCTCCGTTCCTTGGGCGACACCGTTACCAACCGTATCGACCCGTGAAACGTAGCGCCGCCATTCTGGTTATTCCGATCGTGCTTGTCGCCGGCTGTGGCCTCTGGGAAAGAGGCGACATCGCCCTCGAAATCTCCGACCAGTTCGACGGCATGGCCACGCAGAATCTTTGGCCCGGCTTTCAGCCCGATTCGATTCCGCTTGCGATCTTCGACGGCAAACGAACCTGGCTATTTCATCATCCGGCACCCCCCGCCACGTTCAGCGGCATGGTACGCGATCGCCCGGACGTCCGGTTTATGGAAGGACGACAGGACGCGGTGACGTCGAACTCAAGTGCGGATATTGGCGGCGTCTCCACCGCGACACTGCTTGCCGACGGTGATCGATCCGGCGCGGGGGCCTCTGACCTGGCGGCGACTGCCATGCACGAGGCGTTCCATGTTTTTCAGCGGGCGCAACATCCGTCGTGGGTGGCAAACGAAGGCAACTTGTTTTTGTATCCGACGGATAGCCCCGACCTGCTGACACTACGCCGGCTGGAGACGGAGGCACTCAGAAAGGCGGTTGATGATGGCACCGTGATCGGCTCTGAGTGCTGGTCGCGCACCGCCCTGCAATATCGAACGGACCGCTATGCCGCGATGGACTCCGTGTTCTCGGCGTACGAGCGCAAAGGCGAGCTGAACGAGGGGCTCGCGACGTACGTTCAGCAGGAGGCGAAGGGCGAGCACACCGTTTCGTTCCCGAACGGCGGCTTTCCCGCGACCGATGTGCGCGAGCGCCTGTACAAGAGCGGCGCGGCGCTGGGCATTCTGCTCGACCGATTGCGTCCGGGTTGGAAGTCCAGCCTCGAGCGGGATGATCAGCGCTGGCTCGACGTGATGCTCGGAGGTGTCGTCGGGCTCGGCGGCGAGGTGATCGGCGAAACGTGCACCCTCGACGCTAACACGGTTGACGCAGTCACGACGAAGGCGGAGGAGGACGCCGCGGCCGTCGTGGAAGTGCGCAAGGCGCTTGCGGACGCGTTCAATTCGATGGACGGGTGGAGGGTGTCGATCGAGGCGGCGGTCGGCAATCCGCTGTGGCCGCAGGGATTTGATCCGTTGAACGTCGAGCGGATTGAGGATGGTGTTCTTCACACGCGTTTTCTCAAGCTCGGCAATGACTCCGGATCACTCGAGATGCTCGACGACGGAATGTCGCATCCTGAAGCCGTTACGGTGGCGGCCGGAGATCATCCGCTTTTTAACGGAGTGCGGGAGGTTGTTGTTGCCGGTCTCCACGAGCCGACTGTTGAGACGCGCGCGGATTCAGTCCTCGTCGAAGCCAACGGATTCCATGCCGCGTTCGCTGGCGCGGAGGTTGATCGCGACGACTGGCGCGTGACCATCCGCATTCGATAGTGACCGGGACCCGCTACGACGCGGCACAGCGGTAAACCGCGCGGTCGCCGAACGAACGACCGTCGCGTCGCCGTCCTGGCGACCCGCATGCCTGCCGCGCAGGCGTCTATTTTCATTTCTGACGCGGGCGCCTGAAATCGTCGAAAACGCACACACGGACACGTTCTGTCGGCATATGATGGTCCGTGAGGGCGAGTGCTGGTCGCCGGTGCGAGGTTATTCGCTGCACTAACGGCCCGTCGCCCATCGTTATGTCCCCGAACAACCGACCGGTGCAGTGCGTCTGAATGTCGTTGATGCACAAGTCGATAGCGAGTCGGCCGACCAGACTTCACTATGCGAACAACTCTTTTCTTTCTCTTGACCTTTGTTGCGGCGATGCTGTTCGGCACCGGCGCGGGCTCCGGAACTATGATGGACTGGTACGATGATGCCTGGGCGAAAGTCGATTCGCTCGACCGGCAGGGACTGCCAAAATCGGCACTCGAAACCGTCGACACGATTTATGACCGCGCGCGCGCGGACAAGAACGAGCCGCACCTGATCAAGTCGCTTCTGTACCGGTCGCGGTATCGGATGGTGCTTGAGGAGGACTCGGAGGATGCGATCTTCGCCGAGCTGAACGAGAATCTCGATGTGTTGTCGGATTCGTCGCGGGCCGTACTCCATTCGATCATCGGTGAGTTGTACTGGCAGTACCTGCAGACAAACCGCTACCAGTTTTACAATCGGACGACCGGCGGCGCGCCCGATTCGTCCTCAATCCAGACGTGGGATCTTCGCAAGATCGTCGCGACCGCGCTGGAGCATTATCGTGCGTCGATCGCCGCCCGGGACTTGCTCTCCACGATTGACGTCCGGTCCTATGATCCGATTGTGTCGCTCGGTGATGACTCGCGCGACGAACGACCGACACTTTTCGATTTCCTCGCGCACCGTGCGCTCGACGTGCTGCAGAACGGCGAGTCGTCTCTGACGCAGCCCGTGAATCCCTTTCGGCTGAATGCCGAACGCGACCTCGCTCCTGCCGATGCCTTTGTCGGCGAGACGTTTGCCACACCGGATTCACTTTCGATGCAGGCCGAGACCCTCCGCATCCTGCAGTCGCTGATCGCGCTGCACCTGGACGACGGAAACAACGCGGCGCTCGTGCATTCGGATTTGCGCCGCCTGCAGTATGTCCGTTCCCAGTTGTCCGGGGCATCGGTGCTCACGCTCTTCGAACAACGGCTTGAGGAGCTCTCGACCGAGATGCGGGAATATCCGTCCTGGGCGGAGGTCCGGTACACGCTGGCGCGCGAAAAGGCGAATCAGGGAGCGCAGTACAATCCGCTCGAAGGAAGCGATCACAAGTGGGACCGGAAGGCCGCCCACGAAATGTGCACAGAGGCAATCGAGGCGTTCCCGACGTCGCGCGGTGCGTCGAGCTGTCGGGCGCTGAACAAGGAACTGACGCAACGGGAACTGCAGGTCGAAGCCCGGGGTGTTGTTGTACCCGATGCGGAGTTTCCCCTTAGGCTTTCGTTTCGGAATGTTCCGAAGGCGTATGTCAAGGTCGTCGCATTGAGTCGCGACGAGGTGCGCGACTGGCGGTTCGGGACGTCGGAAGTGACGGAGCGCCTGATCGCTCGGCTGGTGAGCCGGGATGCTGTTTTTTCAGACGAGGTTACGCTGCCGGTCGACGGAGATCTGCAGCAGCATTCCACCGTGACCGGGATTTCGGCACTGCCGATGGGGCAGTACGCGGTGCTCGTCGGGTCGGCATCGGATTTCAACACGGAGGAAGAAGTGCGTTTCATCGGGCTGCTCGCGGCTTCGCGATTGAGCTACGTTGAACGACGCGAACCGTCGGGCGTCAACCGCCTTTATGTGCTCGACCGTGACACGGGTCATCCGCTTGAAGATGTCAGGGTCGTGGGGTGGAACCGGATGAATCAGGTGGTTGCGCCGGTCACGGGATCGGCCCAGACCAGCGACGCGAACGGCATGGTTGTCTTCGCCAATGTGGGCCAGCGCTTCGATACTATCGAGCTTTCGCTTGGTGACGACTGGCTGCTCTCGTACTCCGGACTTTACCCGAACCGGCAGAACTACCGCGCCGGTGCCTACAACGAAACGCGTTTCTTCACGGACAGGTCGATCTATCGACCCGGGCAGACAATCTATTTCAAGGGAATCCTGCTGACCCGGTCTGATGAGCACTATTCGATACGTGGTGATGCGAAGACGCGCGTGGTATTTCGAGATGTCAACTATCAGGAAATCGCCGCGCTCGATCTCGTCTCCAATGAATACGGAACGGTCGCGGGTGAATTTGTGGCACCACGCGGTGTCCTGACAGGGATGATGACGATCGAGGACCCGAACGGAAGCGTTTCGGTGTCGGTAGAAGAGTACAAGCGGCCGCGATTTGAAGTAACGGTGGATCCGGTGACGGCATCCGTTGCGCTCGGCGATTCAATCACGATCACGGGCAAGGCGATGTCGTTGGCGGGGGCCGCCATTGGTGACGGCGCCGTTCGGTACAGGGTATCGCGTTCGTTGTATTTCCCGATGTGGGGCTATTGGCGATGGCGTCCGTGGCCGCGCGCCGAGACGGCGGAGATTGCGTTTGGGGACGTGGGGACGAATCCGGATGGGACCTATTCGTTCGCATTCGAGGCGACTGCGGATCCCTCCATCGATCCCGACACGCATCCGGTTTACACGTATTCGGTTTCGGTCGACGTGACGGACATCGCGGGCGAAACACGATCTGCGTCGACGACAGTGAGTGCGGGTTACGATTCGGTTCTGCTGACGTTGAGCGTGCCGGAATCTGCCGATGCTGATGCGGGCATCTCCTTCACGCCCGGCGCGACGAACATCAACGGCGAAGGGATTCCTTTTGAGGGGGAGGTGACGGTGACGCCGCTCCGGAAGCCGGGGCTGTTACTCGAGCCGATGGTGTCCGCAGTTGATACGCTTGTATTGTCGGCGGCCGAACTGCGTAAGATCGATCCGTACGGATCGTATGGCGACGCGGCGGATCCGTCGACGTGGAAGCGGGACAAACCCGTACTGCAGCGGGCGGTGTCGGGTGATGGATCGACGACCGTTTCAACCGACGGCCGCGTGCGCTGGGAACCGGGGACGTATGAGGTGCGATTCACCTCGGCGGATGATCGCGGACGTGCCCTGGAGACGACGCGGTACATGACAGTGTATGCCTCGCGCGACGACGAAGCACCGGAGCAGACGCTTGATTGGTTTGCGCTCATGACGCCTCGCGTTGAGCCCGGTGAGAATGCACGGTACCTCATCGGCACCAGCGAGCGGAATGTGCGGGTGCTCGTTGAGCTCGAGCGCGACGGCGAGATTATCGAGTCGAACTGGGTGCGCCTTTCGCGCGAACAGAAGGAGCTGACGTTTCCGGTCGTCGAGGCATACCGCGGCAACGTTGCCCTGCATGTAACGTTCGCGTGGAAGAACCGGGTGTTCCGGCGTTCGCAGATCGTGAACGTGCCATGGTCGAACAAGGATCTCTCGATGAAGTGGGAGACATTCCGGAGTAAGCTGTATCCGGGTCAGGACGAAACGTGGAAGCTCCGGATCGCCGGGCCGAAGGGTGACGCCGTTGCGGCGGAGATGGTCGCCACGCTGTACGATGCGTCACTCGACGCACTCCGCCCGCACAACTGGTCGCTGAGTCTGTGGCCGGTGCACGGTGTTGCGCTGTACTGGAACACGAGCGAGTTTCAACGGGACGCGTCGTTCAGGCGCGACGGACGCGACTGGAACGACCGGTACGCGTACCCCGGAGTGTCGTACGACGCGCTGAACTGGTTCGGCTTCAGCTGGTGGGGTGGGAGACGCGGTGTGTACTACAAGAGTATGCGAATGGACGCGCCGATGGCGGAAGGCGTGGTGATGGAAAGTGCCGCTCCGATGGCTGGTCGAGCAGCGGCTGATGGTCTCGCCATGGACGCGGAGGCAGCCGAAGTAGCCCCGCAGGACGGAGCCGGCGCCGACAAGCAGCTGGAAGCGGAAGCACCTGCAACCGTCCGCAAGAACCTGAACGAGACGGCGTTCTTCTTCCCTCAGCTCCATACGGATGCAGACGGCAGCATCACACTTTCGTTCACGATGCCCGAGGCGCTGACGCGTTGGCACTTCATGGGCCTCGCGATCACAGAGGATCTGAAGATCGGATCGCTGCAGGGCGAAACCGTCACGCAGAAGGAGCTGATGGTTACGCCGAACGCGCCACGCTTCTTCCGGGAAGGCGACACCATCGTATTCACGGCGAAAGTCGACAACCTGTCTGAAACGGATCTCTCAGGCTATGCCGAGATCGAGTTTGAGGATGCTGTGACGGGCGAACCGGTCACGAACCTGCTCGGCCTGCAGGACACGCGGCGTGATATCGCGATGAAGTCGGGGCAGTCGGCGCCGGTCGAGTGGACGCTCTCGATTCCGCAGGGGATCAGTGCCGTCACGTATCGCGTGAAGGCGACGACGGATCAGTTCGCCGACGGTGAGGAAGCGATCGTTCCCGTGCTCACCAACCGGATGCTGGTGACCGAGAGCCTTCCGCTGCCGATGCGCGGGCCGGGAACGCGGACGTTCACCTTCGACAAGCTGAAGAACGAACAATCGTCGACGAGGACGAACGAACGCTTCACGCTTGAATATTCGCCGAACCCGATCTGGTACGCGGTCCAGGCGCTGCCGTACCTGATGGAGTTTCCGCATGAGTGTGCGGAGCAGGTGTTCTCGCGGATCTACGCAAACGGCATCGCGTGGCACATCACCGAGCAGCAGCCCCGCCTCCGATCTGTTTACAACTCATGGAAGGACGCGGATGCGGGTGCGCTCGTCTCAAACCTCGAGAAGAATCAGGAGCTGAAGGCGGTACTCCTCGAAGAGACGCCGTGGGTGCTGCAGGCGAAAAACGAAACCGAAAGGAAACGACGCATCGGCGTGCTGTTCGATGCGTTCAGGATGCGCGGCGAGCTTTCCGGCGCCATCGCGAAGCTCGAGCAGATGCAGCGCGGTTCGGGGGCGTTTCCCTGGTTCGACGGAATGGAGGACAACCGCTTCATCACGCAACACATCGTTAAGGGCTTCGGGTATATGCGACGGATCGGCGTACTCGAGACGCTGGATGACGGGCGACCCGTTCAGATGGCGACGCGGGCCATCGCCTGGCTCGATCAGGAACTGATCGACGAC
>JAGQWL010000049.1 GCA_020437385.1 Bacteroidota bacterium | reverse complement strand
TGGTGAATCGGCCGATTTCAGATTCCGGAAGCAATCAACAACTCGATGTCTCGATGGGGCATTCCGAACATCGTGGCCAGGCTTTTCTTGGTCAGGTGCCGTCGATACACGTAGGTCCCTGACCGAAGAGCCGGGTTCCGCCAGAGAGCCTCATTGATCGACGCTACCTCACCGATGTCGAGCAGATACGGCACAAGTACGTTTGACAGCGCGTACGTCGACGTGCGCGCCGCATTGGACGGCATGTTGGGAACGCAGTAGTGAATCACGTCGTGCATCCTGAAAACCGGATGCGAGTGCGTTGTCGGCCGGCTCGTTTCAATACATCCGCCCTGATCAATCACCGCATCGACGATAACCGATCCTGACTTCATGGAGCCAACCATTTCCTCGGTGACAAGAATCGGCGACCGGTTTCCCGCCGACATCATTGCGCCGATGATGACATCCGCAGACACGACCGCATTGCGGATGTACTGATCGGTCGCCATGGCCGTCGTGACACGTCGATCAAGGTAGTGTTCCAGCGAGCGAAGCGCACTCAGGTCCGAATCGAGAACAACGACGTTCGCACCGAAACCAATGGCGGTCCTTGCCGCCCACTCGCCAACAACGCCTGCGCCAAGAATTACAACGTTGGACGGCGGGACTCCGGAGATCCCTCCGAGCATTGTCCCACGGCCGCCTTCATCGCTCTCCAGATAGCGGGCGGCAATTTGAACTGCCATGGATCCCATGATCTCATGCATCATGCGGACGATGGGAAGCGAACCGTCAGGGTCACGAATAAACTCGAATCCGATCCCCGTCACACCCAGGTCCATTAGCCGCTGCAGAAAATCAGGGGAGGTCTCACCGAGGTGAAGGGCGGATACAAGAACCTGCTTCTCCTGCAGATAGCCCAACTCGTCCCTGTTCGGCGGACCGACCTTTACGATGAGGTTTGACCTGGCGTAAAGCTCCGAAACAGAGTCCAGTATCTCCGCACCCGCCTCGGAGTATTCGGAATCGGCAAAGTTGGCTCCGTTGCCCGCACCGCGCTCTACAGCCACTTCGTGCCCGTTGGCGACGAGGGTACCAACCCCGCTCGGCGAGATGGAAACCCGTCGCTCCTCGTTCGAGATCTCGCCCGGAATACCGATCCGGAGGGACTGCTTGCGCTCGCCCACGCGGGCGCGCTTCTCCATGGTAAGGAGCCCACTCTCGATCTTGATACCCTGCAGAGACGGAACTTCCATCGATTAGGCCGATGATGGTCGAAACGGTGTCGGTGACAATATACGTGCTTAAGCGATAAGCCGGACAGCCGTTGCGCTTACCTCGAATTTCTCCATGCGTCCATGAGGATGGCCGCTGCCACGCCCACGTTCAACGACTCGACAGCAACCGACGTGCCCCCCCGAACAATTGCGACTCCGATCGGATCAAGCCTTCTGACATCATCGTTGAGTCCCGAGCCCTCGTTGCCCAGAATGAGTGCCGCGTTTCGGAGTGGTCGCCAGTCAGTGTGGGGCTGGCCCTCCATGTCTGCGGCGTACAGGCTTCCGCCCGCACGCCGCTTGCGCTCAAGAAAACCGACAAGGTCACGGCTCTGCACGAGACGCGTCCCCCAGACGCCGCCCATTGAAGAACGCAGGACCTTCGGCGAGAACAGGTCCACGGTTCCGGCACCGGCAACGACCGCATCAATTCCCAGCCAGGCGGCAGTCCGCAGAATCGTCCCGGCATTGCCCGGATCCTGAACACCATCGAGACAAATGACCGATGCGTCGTCCGGAATGTCGGCCTCGTCGTGCCACGATGTTTCAACGACAGCGAGAATCCCCTGCGCCGTCTCGACATCCGATAAACGGGCAAATTGTGCTTCGGAGACGCGGTGGACCGGAATGTCGGCCGGCGCCGGCTCGAGTCCCGCCGTTGCGAGATCGAATTCGGTTGTGGCGACGACAAAACGAATGGACACGCCGGCCTGGACAGCTGACTGAACAAGCCTCGCCCCTTCAGCAACGGAAAGATTCTGCCGATCTCGATGCTTCCGGCGCGAAAGCGATCGCAGCATACGGGTAGCGGATTCGGGAAGTGCGGAACTGCGTGCCAACTGTGTTATGAACGCTCGGTGAATAGTACGGGCAAGTAACGGGATGTCGGCCGTTAAGCTACGGGCAGGCGGGGTATCAATGTTGTCGCCCTCCAACAAAAACGTGTAACTTTACAAATCATGTCGGACGCCACGCACATCTTATTTCTGTCCGCATCCGGTCGATTAGGAATTCAGCCGGAGTAACTCAAACTCAACCTTCGAAACCACGACGTCATGCCGTTCAAGAGAAACGTATACGAACGGGCCATCTACAAGGAGCCTGCCCCGATCCGCGATCATGAAAACCCGTTCGAGTCGATGAAGGAGCGGTTCGACGTGGCCGCAAGAATCCTCGAACTGAACCCGGGATTCTACGAGTACCTCGTCACGCCGACCCGAATACACATCACGGCGATTCCCGTCGTCATGGACAACGGTCTGATCAAGATGTTTGAAGGGTACCGGGTGATTCACAATGAGATCCTCGGCCCAAGCAAGGGAGGCATCCGGTACGCGCCCGACATCAACCTCGACGAAGTCAAGGCCCTGGCTGCCTGGATGACGTGGAAATGCGCAATCGTCGGCGTGCCGTTCGGCGGCGCGAAAGGCGGGGTCATCTGCAATCCACGTGAAATGAGCGAGGGCGAACTGGAACGACTGACGCGGCGCTACACGGCGAATCTTATCGACGTCTTCGGTCCCGACAAGGACATTCCGGCTCCGGACATGAACACAAACGCCCAGATCATGGCGTGGATTCTGGACACCTACTCGATGCACACGCGGAACACCTCGACCGCCGTCGTAACAGGTAAACCCACGGAACTGGGCGGATCCCTCGGTCGTGTTGAGGCGACGGGACGTGGGGTCATGGACGTAACGCTCGCAGCAATGGAGCAGCTGAACCTGAACGCCAACGAATGTACCGTCGCCGTTCAGGGATTCGGAAACGTAGGGTCCGTCGCGGCGAAGCTGCTTGCACAGCAAGGCTGCAAGGTGGTTGCTGTCAGCGACGTTACGGGCGGCTACTATAACGCCAACGGGCTGGACATCGACCAGCTCATCTCCTACATCCGCTCCAACAAGGGCACGCTCGAGAACTACACCGAGGCAGAACACATCTCGAATGAAGAGCTCCTGACTCTTGACGTGGATGTGCTTGTTCCTGCTGCGAAGGAGGATCAGATTACGAGCAAGAATGCGGGGGATATTCGCGCGAAGATTATTGCCGAAGGTGCGAACGGACCAACGACTACGCGCGCTGACGAAATCCTGAAGGAAAACGGTGTTCTGGTGATCCCGGACATTCTGGCCAACGCCGGAGGTGTGACGGTTTCCTACTTTGAATGGGTCCAGGACCGGATGGGCTACTTCTGGACACTGGAGCGGGTCAACAAGCGCCTGGACCGAATGATGCGAGCGGCGTTCGATGACGTGTACGCGGTCAGTCGCAAACACGATGTCACAATGCGAATCGGCGCATATGTTCTGGCAGTCGGAAAAGTCGCAGACGCACTTCGCATGAGAGGGATCTACGCCTAGGTTGCTTCAGGGGACGGGCCTCGTACCTTATATTTCGAGAGCCCGTCCACTACCTGAATCGACCGTGTCCCGCCTCAGCCCGCGCTCAAGATCGCTCGTATTGCTCGCGTTCGCGGCCGCCTGCGTTTCGCAGCCGGCGTTTTCGCAGCGCTCGCACGAGTTCGTCGTCGCGGAGTTGGTCGCCCGGTGCCTGCTGTCCACGCCACAGGGTACTGATACGCTCACAATCACGCGACCGCCAAATCTCGCGTTGCTCGATGCAGGCGTCGTTTCTACACTTCGCGATTCACTCGCGCGTCCCATCAGGCTCGCGCTCGGCGAACCGAACCTCGACGGTCCGCTGCTGAGTTACAGACTGGAGCAGGCACACGTCAGGCTCAGACGTAACGGAAGACGAATCGACCGCGAAGTCTCTGTAGCTGTTCCATTCGTAGATATCGGGAACAGCGGTACGGTTCGCGACTCGGGCACGTGTATCCTGTCCGCAACTGATCGTATCGAGCGGGAGTACGCCGCGTCGCTTGCGTCAGCGTCCGGGCTGCCTTCCCTGGTAGTCGACCCGGTCCCGTCAAGAGGCGCCCTCCGCCGGTTCATTGGGCCGGCGGTCACCGTGGGGGCCGCAACGGTCAGTCTTTATCTGCTCTTCAACCTCCGAAGCGACCGACAGAATGCCTCACAGTAGCAGGACGGCCGCACCCGTTCGTCTCCGGACGTACCTCTTACCCGCACTTCTTTCTTTCGCAGCGGGATGTGCCGTACCGGTCGCGCCCACCGGCGGCCCGGCAGACAAGGAGCCGCCGAAGGTCGTAAAAATCACTCCGTCCAGGAATCAGATAAATGTGCCCATCGAAACGCGCGATATCCGCTTCGAGTTCAGCGAGTACATGAACGAAAGCTCCTTCAATCAGGCGTTTTCCATTTCTCCCGAACCCGTCGGACAACCCGATATCCGTTGGCAGCGCAAATCTGTAACCGTCCGCCTGCCAGAAAATCTGGCGACAAACACAACGTATGTGCTGACGCTGGACAACAGACTGAAGGACAATAACGGAGTCGCCGTGTCCGGCGCCGAACATTTCGCCTTTTCCACCGGCAGCACGGTCTCCCGGGCAGGTCTCTCCGGACGGGTTCGCGATGCCTTGACGGGGAGTGCGGTCAAGGGCGTTGATGTTTTCGCCTACCCGACCGCCGATAGTGTCGGAGAAGGATCCGCCTTACCCGCACGTCCCAAGTATCGGACGCAAACGAACGAGTCGGGGTTGTTCTCCTTCGAATTCATGACTCCCGGTCCGTACATCCTCATTGCGGTGCTGGACAAGAATAACAACCGATGGCCGGATCAGTCGGAGCGAGCCGGAACCGGACACAGACTCGTCGCCGTCGCAAGCGATTCATCGTCCGCAGATTCCGAGTTGTACCTGTCCTTGTTCGACACCGAGAGTCCCGAGGTCAGACGGGTTCGATCAATTTCGAACGCCCGAACCCTGGCGCGCCTGTCCGAGGAGGTCATCGACCCAGCCCGGCAGCCGTGGGCCATCATGGATTCGGTGACGAACGTCTCGAGGCCGGACCTTCGCGTTTTCGAATCGGATGTCGATTCACGGGACATCATCATCTTGTCGCAGGCGCTGCCGGCAACGAGACATCTGCTGATCGTTCCGGCATTGGCCGACTCTTCGGGCAACGTGTCCGAACCGGATACGCTGTCGTTTTCTCCGAGCTTCGACGCGGACACAACTCAAACACGATTCGTTGGGTTCTTCCCGAGCGAGAATGTCCCCGCCGACTCCGTTACGAGGCTGCTGCCCGGCGAGTCGTTCGGCGTATCACTCAGCCAGTCGTTCGACCTTGAAAGAAACGCCGGTTTACATATTCTGGATTCGGAAGGTCGGCGCGTAGCCTACCTGACGGACACGAATGACGGGCGCAACATCGCCTTGCGAGTCGACTCACTGACGCGGAGTGAACGAATGACTGTCGCCGTCGACGGCAGCGCCTTTGGCGAGGGCGACACGACGTTGACGCGGACGTTCGTCCCGTATTCGGAATCCGAACTAGGCTCGCTGTCCGGCGTTGCAATCGCAGAAGGTGGTGCTGCGGTGCGTGTCGAAGCATGGCGCGCGGGAACTGGTGGACCGATCGGTACCGTAACCGCCGATTCGTCAGGGCATTTTGAGATTGCCCATCTCCCGCCGGGCAAGTTTCGTTTGAGAATTGTCGCGGACGCCAATCGGAACGGCCGGTGGGATGCCGGATCGTTTGACCCGCTCGCGCCGGCTGAGGCACTCCTGTTTACGGCTGATACGTTATCCGTGCGCGCCCGTTGGGAGTCTGTTCTGCCCGACACACTTCGCATACCACCCGTAGCCGATACACAGGGAGGCGAAGAATGATCAACGTACTAACCGCGGAGGCAATGCGAGAGGCCGACCGCGAGACAATTCAGGATCTCGGCATTCCGGGGTTCACGCTGATGGAAACCGCCGGCAGAGTTGCGGCCCACAGATTGCTTGATCAGATTGCTCCCGGTCACGACAGGGTACTTTGTTTTGCGGGCCGCGGCAACAACGGCGGGGATGCGCTTGTCGTCGCGCGGGTACTGCACGCGGCCGGCATCGACACCGATGTTTTCCTCGTCGGAAGTGATGACCAGGAGACGGAGGATTCGCGCACGAATCGCCGAATACTGGAGCACATCGCGAACGAAACGTCGACCCCCGGTCTTTCCATTTCCAGATTCCAGGACGCCTCCGAAATACTCTCGATCGATGCGACCTGGATCGTCGACGGCCTCCTCGGCACCGGCATTCGAGGTGACCTCCGAGAGCCCTTTGCGGCCGCCGCGAATGCGATTCGCGTTCACCCGGCACGTGTCCTTTCGCTGGACGTGCCGACTGGCCTCGATGCGGACACCGGCAAGGCAGCGGCCAATACGGTTTATGCGGACATGACGGTTTGCATGGGCGCTCTGAAGCCGGGTGTACTGTTGAACGACGGTCGGAAGATGGCGGGCGAACTCGCGGTAGCGGAGATCGGAATCCCCGACTTCATCATGCGACGGCATTCGGATCGTGCAGGTTGTGGATTTCAACCGGACCGGCACGACATCGCCGCTCGACTGCCGTCGCGGTCGCTGAATGCGAATAAGTACTCTTCGGGAACGCTCGTCGTGCTCGCGGGATCGCCTGGACTCACCGGCGCCCCCGCCCTCTCGAGCCAGGCCGCGATGCGCGTCGGCGCCGGCGCCGTTATCTGCGCAACGCGAGCCAGTTCGCGACGAATGGTCGAAGAAAAAGTGGTAGAGGTCATGGTCGCCGAGATTCCCGACGACGACGAAGGGATTCTCGACGGTGCAGAAGACATGCTCGTCGACCACCTATCTCGCGCTGATTCAATCGTGATCGGGTGCGGGCTCGGTCGAGAACGAGCGACAGGGTCGTTTGTCAGGAGGATACTGGCCGATTGGAAGGGGCCGGCGGTCGTCGATGCGGATGCACTGTTTGCACTGAGCGGCGACATCGATTTTATCAAACGACACGCCAATGGAAGATGGATCCTGACGCCGCACAAGGGAGAATTCGACCGGCTGGTTGGCTCGGAATCTGACTGGAACCGAAGGGCGGAAATTGCTGCTCGTTTCGCACGAGAATGGAACTGCGTGCTGTTCCTGAAGGGAAATCCATCGATCATCGGTTTCCCGGATCGCCCACCGTGTTTCAACCCAACAGGAAACGAGTCATTGGCCACGGCCGGTACGGGTGATGTACTCGCGGGAATGATCGGCGGATTTCTGGCGCAGGGACTCGCACCGGCAGATGCCGCAATCTGTGCCGCGTGGATTGGCGGGAAGGTTGCAGATCTTTATGCAGACGAATACGGTACCGCCTCCATGATCGCGTCCGATATCCTGCATCGTGTTCCAGACATCGTTGCAACGCTTGCGGCCGAATGAAAGCTCGTACTGGACCGTCACAAAGAACTGTTTTGTTCGCTGCTGCATGGACGCTGTTGATACTGGTACTCTGCGCCCTTCCGGGCGAAGACGTGCCGGAAGTCGACATCATCGCGATCGACAAGTTGGTACACCTCATCCTGTTCGCCGTGTTCGGGATCCTGTGGCTTCGGTCGGCCGGGCACCCAACCGCACGAACCGGCTTCTCCGTCGTTATTGTCGGAATCGCGTTCGGGATCGCGACGGAGCTGTTTCAGGAGTGGCTGGACTGGGGTCGGACGATGGACGTCTGGGACGCGGTGGCGGATTCGATTGGAGTGTTTTGCGGCGTCGGGTGGGAGTTGATTCGGCGTTACCGGCTCGATTCCAGAGAATCCCGTTTCTGAACGGCTCAGGGACCAATAACGGCTGTTCAGAAGAATTGGTGGGCGTAAAGGGCAACTTCCGCCCCCCAGAACGGTCGTATTCCTGACTGCGGCACGAAAAAGCCCCACTCGGACGTTATCTGTGTGGCGTTTGCCAGGGACCAGCGGCGAAACGATCGTTGCCGGAGTCAGCAATATTTTGTAACTAAAAGGTCTGTGCCTGACGGACGCACTAAGTCGAAACGAGGCAGAAACGGGAAATTAAACGCAATTCTCCCGGCCGACGAGGAGGAAACGGCGCTCCTCCGTTGGGCCTCGACTCACAGACCTACAATCAGACCCAGACTATGGCTCTACGGAAATCAACAAAGGCTGATCTCAAGAGCGGCTATCGAGTGGTTACCCTCGTCGGTATGGTGCTCTCGCTTCTCCTGCTGATCGCCCTTACAAATGCTCCACTGCGCGCATCCGAGCCGGACCCGATCATCATGACGAACCAGGAAGTCGTCCAGATCGAGGAAATCCAGCAGACGAAGCAGCAGGAAACTCCGCCGCCTCCGCCGAAGCCACCGGTTCCGGTCGAAGTGCCCAACGATGAGATCCTCGAGAACGACGAGCTCGATCTCGACGCCTCGCTGGATATCGACGAGCCGATCGCTGATCTGCCTCCGCCGCCTCCAGCCGAAGAACCCGAAGAGCCCGAACCGGCCTTCTTCGTAGTCGTGGAAGATCCGCCTGAACTGATCGGCGGAATGGAAGCGCTGCACAAGAAGATCAACTACCCCCCGATCGCCAAGAAGGCGGGTGTTGAAGGCCGCGTAACCGTTCAGTTCATCGTCAACGAACAGGGCAACGTGCAGGACGCCGTTGTGCTCCGCGGTATCGGTGCCGGCTGTGACGAAGAGGCACTGCGTGCAATTACCTCGATGAAGTTCAAACCAGGCAAGCAGCGTGGCAAGCCGGTCAAGGTCAAAATGTCCCTTCCGGTGATGTTCAAGCTCAAGTAGCGCCAACTGGTACGTGTGAGAAAGGGCCATCCTCGCTGAGGGCGGCCCTTTCTTTTTGCGCTCTTTTTTGTCCACTTTCCCTGTCCATTTTCTCTGTCCATTCTCTTTGTGCGCTTTCTTTGTGCACGATCTTTGTACAGGCGCAAAGAACTCCAACGACGATAATCCGATGTACAAGCTCTCGAACCATTCCCTGGAAGTCGCCATTCTGGATCCCGTCGCTGACCAACAGCGGCTTGGCACCAGGTATTGCACGGGCGGCTACATTTTTCAGGTAACGGACCATCGCGTGGGCGAACTGCTTTCCGGACCGACGTACCCGGATTCGTTCAATCCGTTTGACGGTCAGGGCATCCCGGATGCGTTTAACCGAGCTCCGCTCGCAGAGCCCGGTTCGACCACTGGCGTGATTCCCGGAATCGGCGTCTGCGATCTCGCTGCAGACCGCGTGCTCTCCTTCTGCGAATGGCACGTGACCGAGGGAGATCACCTCATCAGCATGTCGACCCGACACCAGCACGGTCGATACGACCTCGAACTGGAAAGAAAGGTATCGCTGACGGGCAGAACCGTTCGATCCGCGTCCAGGATCCGCAACAACAGCGGCATATCAATTCCAATCCGCTGGTTTCCGCACCCGTTTTTTCCGCAGCCGGACACCCAGGAGCTCTGCCGTTTCAACGTCCCCGTTTTCCTTCCCGACAACGACGGCTACGCGTTCGCACGAAACGGATTTATCTGTCGGAAGACGCAAGTCTGGGAAACAGACTACTATCAGGCGGTCGACATGGAGGCGCAGTCGAATCTTGTCGGTCTTCAGCGACATCCAAAGCTCGGGCTGATTTCGGCGGCGTGCAGCTATGTTCCGACCTACCTGCCTCTCTGGGGAAACACGCGAACGATCTCGTGGGAACCGTATCTCGAATGTACTGTCGCATCAGGACAGGAGAAGCGATGGCACATCGACTACATTTTCTAGGCGACCACTCATGCGGATTGAGCGGCTCATAGCGGCTCTGTCGTTGGCTGTGCTCGTTTGGACATCTGGGTGCAGCGGAGGCACCTCTATCGACGGCGGCGACCGGGATGCGCTCGCCGATTGCCCGTCGGTGCACGGCGAATCGCTCCGAACCACCGTCGTGGTCAACCCGAACGTGCACGGTGCCCTTCTTTCCGGACTCTCGCCTCAGAATCCCCTCACGGGAAAACAGCTCTATGCGACGCTGTACGAGCGCTCGTGTACCGGCGAATCCATACCGCGACGTTCGTTCAGGGAGCAGCGCAACAGTCGAATGCTCGAACTGGAATCATTGCCGACGGCAGACCCACGCTTGTCGGAGGAATTCCTTCGGTCGATCGCAGTCGAACTGGACGCGGCAACGATGAGGCAGGGCAGTCTCGACTCGGTCCGGGCAGAAAGGAATACACTGCGCCTCTACTCGATGGATAACCCGCTTGCAGTCAGGCGAGAGCTATCCGATCCGGCACGTTCCTTCGAACGCGGCTTTTCGCAGCTCCGGTCACACAGCCTCTCGCAGAACCCGGCTGGTGGGTACACCTTGAAAAACTCAGGCGGAGGCAAGGCTTCGATCACTGTCCTTCCTTCCACTGCCGATCCGCGCGATGTACTGAGCGCCGACACCGCACTTGTGATTACATCCGACCGCAACGTACTTGCTTACAGCAGATCGCATTCCGGGCACTTGCAGATTCTGCTCGGTCCGGCGGCAGCCTACGTGTTCATTTCGCCACTTCGCGATGGAAGCGTGCGGGCGGACTCGGTGCAGCTCGATGCGTTCCGGAGTGAGCTGTCTGCATCCGCCGTTCGTGCGAGCGTATCGCCCTATCCGACGCAGGATCGACAGTCTCCTGGGTCCGCCTGCGTATTCCGTTCCTCTGCAAAGCGCTCACCGAGTTCGCGGACGACGCGGCCACGAATTGTGTACGATGCAGCCGACGCAACCGCACGTGACATAGCTGAACGAATCGTGGGCCTGTCTTCGGCGGAGAGCCCGATTGCCGGCGTGCTACTCGGCCAACCAAACGATGTCTCGACAGTGGTCGTGTCTTCGGGAGTGACTGCGGATGCGCTGATTGAGTTGCTCAAGAACGGCAGCGACGTCGGTTACGTATTACGTCTCGACGGAAGTCCGGTCGCCAAGTGCGACCAGTTGGCATCCTATGCTGAGGCCTCCGACTGGTTGGCGGATGGCCTGTCGACTTCCGCGATGTTCGTCGTCCCCCTTGTCGTCGAGAATCAGTTTCTCGTTGGACCTCGTAGACTCTTTCCGAACCTGAAGCAGGACGCATTTGGGAGAGTCGGGCTCATGGAAACAAACGAGGTGCGGCAATGAGTTTCCGGACGCGCGTACTGGTCGTTGTTCTTCCGCTTGCGTTGCTGCCCCTGCTGCTGTTCGCGTGGATCGCACGCCAGGAGCTTTCGCGCAGACTCGAGAATCAGTTTGTCGAGCAGGCGGACCGACTTGCGACGAACATCCGGAATGAACTGGATCACCGATCGGATCAAATTGCAGTGGTTCTTCGGGAAATCGCCGCGCGCACTTCAGACGACAATCGACTTCGGCGGGGCATCGAACAACCGACCGGTTCGGAACGGCGCTATGTCGTCGACTATGCCGGTGAACTGATGCGACTTGCGGGACTCGATATCCTGCAGTTGCAGGACACATCGGGGCGGATACTCAGTTCGGGCCACTTCCGAAACGAGTTTGATCGTCTCGCCCCGGAGCCGCTGACTTCGTTGCGCCGTCGGGACACTTCCGCGACGATGGCCGAAATGGTCCTCCCCGAAGGCAGCGTGCTAGGCCTGCTTCGCGCGGATTCCATTCGCATCGGCGAAAGAATGATTTTCGTTGTTGGCGGCGTGGAGGTTGGCGCCGGCTTTCTTGATCGCCTCGAGCCGACGGGCGCGTATGCACTTCGACTAACGCACGGTAATCAGATGCTCGAGGCGGGAGACTGGCCGCAGGCGAGTGATCTGCTGAGTACGCGTGTCTTCACACTCGATGTAGTGGATGCGGATGGAGACATCGAGGCCGCTCGACTCGGGGTGGCTCGAACGAACGCCGATCTTCGAGAAACGCAGAAATCGCTCGAGCGGTGGCTGGCGATCGCGGTTGGACTCGGGTTGTTGCTGGTCGCAGTCGCCGCATCTATCCTCGCGGCTCGAATCAGTCAACCGCTCGTCGAGCTTGCCGATAAGACGACGCGAATCAATCTTGACCGAATAAACGAGACGTTTCATTCACGGAGACGCGACGAAATCGGGCAGCTTTCACTTGCGCTCGAGCGAATGGTACGCAAACTGAAGGCGCGCGCTCGGGAGGTTCGCGACGCCGAACGCCGAGCCGCACTGGGAGAGCTCGCCCGACAAGTAAATCACGATATCAAGAACGGACTCACGCCAATGCGCAACGTCTTCAGACATCTGTCTGAGTTGGCGGATGAATCACCCGATGAACTGGCGTCGGTGCTTCGTGAGCGCCGGGGCACGATCGAGTCAAGCATCAACTACCTGTCCGGGCTTGCGGCAAACTATGCTCGTTTGACGCCGGAGTCTCATGCGCAAGTAACCGACGTTTCCGAGATAGTCGGCGTCACCTGCGACGATCTCGTTCTGCCATCGCAGGTGTCCCTTAAAACCCAACTTGAAGCGGCAAGCTTGATTGTCGCAGACCCCGTTTCCGTTCGTCGAATTGTGGAGAACCTGATTTCGAATGCCGTTGACGGCGTCGGCCAGCAGGGTTCGATCGTGCTTCAGGTGACGGCATCGGAGTCGGCAGCCGAAGGACCCAACGTTCTACTTATCGTCGAGGATGACGGCATCGGAATGGATGACGAAACACGCATGCACATCTTCGACGATTTCTACACGACGAAAGACAATGGGACTGGACTCGGGCTGTCAATTGTTCGCCGCCTGGTCATGGACGCGGGCGGGCGGATCACCGTCGAAAGCGAGCCGTCCAAGGGAACGCGTTTCGTGGTATCATTCCCGTCAGCCAATCCAACAAGCGCCAGATAGACAGGAGCATGCCCAGAGTTCTCGTAGTTGATGACGTCCCGGCAATGGCCGAGCAGTATGCGTACGACTTGCGGCGCGTCGGCGGCTTCGAGACCGTCATTGCGTCCGGTGGAGAAGAAGCCCTCGAAATCGTCACGAGTGAACCAGTCGACTGCATCCTGCTGGATCTGGAAATGCCCGGCGTTGACGGATTCGAGGTTTTGCGGAAGCTGAGGGCAGCCGGCAATCCAGTGCCGGTTATCGTCTACACCGGCGCCGGCAGCTACGATCGGTGTGTCAAGGCGGTTCAGCTCGGTGCCTACAGCTTCATTGATAAGGCAGAGCCGGTTCCGCGCGTTTCGCAGGAAGTCGCAAACGCCATCGAGCACTTCGCGCTTCAGAACGAGGTCCATGCACTGCGCCGTCGGGCAGACGAACAGAGTGCGCTGATCGGCGATAGCGAGGCAATGACGCGGCTGCAGAAGCAGATGCTCAAAATCGCTCGCATTCCATCAACGGTACTGATACTTGGCGAAAGTGGAACAGGAAAAGACCTCGTGGCTCGAGAACTGCATCGACTTGCCGGGCCGGAGAATGAATCTGCGCGCGACCGTGCCAAACGCCCGTTCGTTGCAATCAATTGCGCTGCGCTGCCCGAGAACCTCGTTGAGAGTGAGCTGTTTGGGCACGAGCGCGGTGCCTTCACCGGAGCCGACAGGCTGAGAAAGGGTGCGTTCGAGATTGCCGCAAACGGAACACTCTTCCTCGACGAAATCGGCGAGCTTCCCCTCGCGGTGCAAGCCAAGTTGCTGCGGGTTCTGGAAGGACGAACGTTGACGCGCGTCGGCGGGCACGAGGACATTTCAGTGAGCGCACGTGTGGTCGCAGCAACAAACCGTAACCTCGACGAAGAGGTTGCGGAAGGACGCTTTCGAGAAGACCTGCTCTTCAGGCTGAACGTTCATCAACTCCTGGTCCCACCCCTCAGGGACAGGCTTTCCGATATACCCGAGCTTGTCGGTTTCTTCGTCAGCACGATCTGCGGCCGATTCGGACTCCGGACAAAGTCTGTCGATCCGGCTGTTATCGAAGAGTTGATGGCACACGATTGGAACCGCAATAACGTCCGCGAACTCCGCAATATCGTCGAACGGATGATCATCGCTGCCGAGGACGACACAATTTCTGTCGGGGACCTGCCTGTCGAAGTCGTTTCGGGAGCGTCCGTAAAAAATGCCGCACCGGGCACGCGAACCTTTCAGCAGCTCAAATCAGAAGCCGAGCGCCAGATTGTGATCCAGGCCCTCGATCGAAACGATTGGCACATCAGCAACACGGCGGAGTCGCTCGGTCTCGCCGATCATTCCAGTCTTCTCAAGATCATGCGACGCCACAACATCTCGCGACGCTGACCAAATCCTCACGTCTCAACTGTGTCCGGACGGACACAATCGCAGGGGCGGACCTGTGTCCATCACGACACAATGCAGCCCGATGGCACGTCCCGTAAACGGGCCCAAAGATTCGCCAATATACTGCAGCCCAACGCGTTTATCGATTTCCAATCGTTCCAGCGTGCTGCCTGGGACCATGCATTGCATTTCGGTTCTGCAACGCCGCGTCACGACGGCTCTGTCGGCCGCGACGCCGACGGCACACTTAACACGGAATCAATGTGAGGTCTACCATGAGAAGCAACAAAAACGTACGGAGTGCCGGTGTCGAAACGCCGCATTCCGGAAATCAGAATCAGCTTGCGAATCAGGCTAACGCAAATACCATCACTGTCATGATGGAGATGTTCACCGGAATTGCCTTCATCCTGTTGATTGCCTTGTCCATGACGATGTTTGGGTGCGGAGGCGAAAGTCAGTCTAAGCAGGTGCGGACCGTTTCGGAAACAACCGAATCAACGCCTTCGCCGTCCCAGTCCCCGATCGGAGAAGAGGTAACGGTTGTGGTGCCGGATGTTGATACGCCCAGCGAAGCCGCGGTGACTGAATTGCAGCCCGTCACCTTCGCAGACGCGGAGGCCGCCTTCAACCAACACAACTATACCGAGGCCGTTCGGTTGTTCAAGACGTACACCGAAGAGAACGCCGAGAATGCCTGGGGGCACTATATGTACGGGTTGGCCGCAAAGCGGATCGGTGATTATTCATCGGCGGAAGAAGCTTTCAATCGTGCACTCGAGCTCGACCCGAAGCACTCGAAGAGCCTGCTCAACCTTGCTCGCGTCCTGATCGACGACCAGCGTCCGGAAGAGGCACTCGAGAAACTCGACGCCGCGCTCGAGCTCGATCCGGAATCCGGAACTGCGTTCCGACTGCAAGGACGGGCATTTCACAATCTCGGATGGATGGACGACGCGCGAAACGCCTACCGCGAAGCGATCCTGATCGACTCGACGGACGCGTGGTCCATCAACAACCTGGCCCTGATCGACCTTGAGCAGGAGCGATACGAAGATGCGTTGGCGGCGCTTGCCCGCACAATCGAGCTGCGCGACGACGTATCGATCTTCTACAACAACCTCGGGATGGCGCTGGAGCATACGGGCCACATTCGGGATGCGGAAGATGCCTACGGATCCGCAGTCGCAATCGACTCTACCTACGAAAAGGCGCTCGTCAATCGAGATCGGGTTCTGATGATCGATCAGCCGGTCGACATCGAAGCGGCTGATTTCGAAGCACTGGCGCAGGTATTCATCGACCAGATTCGCGAATGGAATGCGGAAGCGCTGGCAGCGGAGAATTCCATGACCGAACCGGTCGACGGTCTGACCACGACAGAGGCTGACTCGCCCATCGTTATCGATCCGGACTTCGAATAGGCGCTCGTCGCGAACGGTGTATCGACCAACGCGGGTAATGGCTCGGCCCCGTTGGGATGCACGGCCCCCGCTCTCTCCTGAGGGCGGGGGCTGACTAATTGGGAGAATCTCTCACGATCTCACGCACAGCGCCACTTGCCTGACCGACAAGCACGTGCGTGGCAAGATCAAGAAACAGACCGTGATCAAGGATGCCGGGCTCATCGGAAAGGCTCCGATTCAGCTCGTATGCATCCTCAATGCCGTCGAAGTACGCATCGAGAATCCACAGACCCTGGTCAGAAACGACGGGGCCGTCCTTTGCTTTGCCCATGCGCAGCTCCGGCCGTCCGCCAAGAGTTACGATCAGGCGCTTCAGCGGCCCAAGTGCCATGGGCACAAACTCGATCGGTACCGGAAAGTTGGTCCCGAGCTGCTGCACAATTTTGGATTCGTCGACGAGGACATAGAACTGTCGCGCTGCGTTGGCCACCACCTTCTCTCGCGACTGAGCACCGCCGCGACCTTTGATGAGGTTGAGTCTCGGATCGACCTCATCCGCACCATCAAACGCCAGATCGATTGAATCAACTTCGTCGAGGCTGACAACCGTGATTCCGTTGGCCCGCGCCAACTGCTCGGAAACGAACGATGTCGGCACGCCGCGTACACTGAGGTTCTCCTCTCGAACGCGCCTGCCAATCGCACGTATTGCCTCGGCGGCGGTCGAGCCGGTACCCACGCCGAGGATCATTCCGTCAGCAACCAGTTCCGAAACTGCCCGCCCGGCGGCGATCTTGGCCTGTTGCTGGTTGTCGACTGCGGTGGCTGTCATCCGTTGATCGTGCGTTCCGGTTTGGGGTCAGCGTTCGAGCAACGGAAGATACGCTATTCGTACCGAAGCGAATCGATGGGGTTGAGTCTCGCGGCCTTCAGTGCAGGGTAGCCACCGAAGATGAAGGCAATGCCGGTAACTAGTGCAACGGAGAATATTGCCCATCCCCACGGGAAGGCAGCGGTGATATCAAACTTGACGGCGACGATATTTCCGACGAGCACGCCAAGAAGAATCCCGATAAAGCCGCCGATCTGACACAGGAAGAAAGCCTCAAAAAGGAACTGCCTGAGGATGTCGCGTCGCTTGGCGCCGATTGATTTTCGTACGCCGATCTCCCGGGTGCGTTCGGTTACGGATACGAGCATGATGTTCATGATCCCTACCCCGGCAGCGATCAGGGAGATGAACCCGATGAACGCGCCCGCTACCGTCAGCGTGCCGGTGAACGCGTCGAAGATGCTCTGCATCGTATTGTTCGTATCCAGCTCAAACGAATTCGACTCGCCCGGCTCGTCTTTGCGTACGAGGCGCATCCGGCCGATAGCTTCCTCCATGGCGGCAGAAAGATTGCGCTGATCGTTCGCCCTCACACTTATCGTCGCGATGTTGCGATCCGGCTGACCGTACACCGTCATCATCCGCGTGATGGGCCCGATCACCCGGTTGTCCTGGCTGAACCCGAGGAAGTTGCCTTTCGACTTGAGGGTTCCGATCACCTCGTAGCGTCTGCCGTTGAAGCGGATCGTCTTACCGATAGGGATCTCGTTCGGAAAGAGTTCTTTCGTGACGTCTGCCCCAATAACCACCACTGGACGAGCATATTGAACGTCCTGGTCCGTGATCGAACGCCCCTGATCCAGTTCGTACGAAAAGTTGTCGAGAAAATGTTCGTTCGTCCCGAGCAACGCGATGTTCGGTTCGGTCTCGCGATCGGCATACTGAGCCTTTCCAAGGTCAAAGTCCTCCCACGGGCAAATCGCAACCGGCGTGCGCATACTGCGCGAAAAGCGATCGACCTGGTCATACGTAATAGGCGGGCGGTTACGCATGGAACGATCCATCGGCCCGGTGCGAATGAGCGGATAGCGTGAGATCGTGAAGGTTGCCGATCCAAGAAACTGAAGTCGATCCTTGAAATAGACGTCGATGACCTTCACCGCCGTCACAGACACAATGATCGCAAAAACACCGATCACCATACCGAGCAGCGTCAGAGCTGTTCGCGTCTTGTTGCCTCGCAGGGAGGCACCTGCCATTCGCAGTGCTTCGAGTATTCCCATACCAGTTTATTCGTAACGAAGAGCGTCGATCGGTTCGGACCGCGCAGCAGTCCATGCAGGGGCCAATCCGAAGATGAGACCCACCGCAACGCAGACCGCAAAGGCAATGATGACGACCGCGATGTCGAGAGACGACGGCAGGAACGATGAAATCAGAAGTGATATCGGAATCGCACACAGCACGCCCAGTACACCGCCGATAACGCAGACGATTACAGCTTCGACGAGAAACTGCATGAGCACGTTCGATGCGCGAGCGCCTACTGCCTTGCGCACCCCGATCTCGCGGGTCCGTTCCTTAACGGAAACGAACATGATGTTCATGACACCGATGCCCCCAACGAGGAGGCTGAGCGCCGTAAGCCCGATGCCGATCGAGTAGATTGTCGCCTTGATCGGCGCCAATGTTTCCCGCAGCGAGTTCTGTTCGTTTATTTCAAAGTCTTCCTTCTCTTTGGCGTCGAGCCGCCTCGCGGTTCGAAGTATACCGGTGATTTCATCCTTGGCATCCTCAAGAACCTCGGCGCTCGCCAGTCGGACCTGGACAGAAATGTCGCGGTATCGCGTTCCGAATTCACGCTGAAACGTGTTGAACGGAATGCGAACCATGTTGTCGTTGGAAGTCTCGCCCGAGGAACTTCCGGCCTTCTCAAAAACACCAATGACCTGAAAGCGCCGGCCGTCAACCCTGATCATCTTACCCAGTGGATCGCCCACTGGAAACAGCGTGGTAGCAACACGATCGCCGATGATAGCAACGGGAGCGGCACTACGATCTTCGATTTCCGAAAAGAAGCGACCGTCACCAAGCGTCACCTTTCTGACGCGCGGATAATCCCCCTGCACGCCCTCGACCTGCACCGCCGGCAGCGTCTCATCCGCTGACGTGACGGTTCGATACGTCCCGACAACTGCGGCAGCCGCCACCGCATAACGTGACTTCCGTTCAACGACGTTGCCGAGTTCCGCGGTGATATTCGGACGGTTGATGTAGTTCCACCAGTCCTTCGTAGGGCCCCACGGCCACTTCTCGATGTACACGACGTCCGTCCCCAGCTCTGCCATGTCGTTTTCGAAGCCCTTCTCGATGCCGTTAACGACCGTGGCCATCGAGGTGACCGACAGAACTCCGATGATGATGCCCAGTGTTGTCAGCAGCGATCTCCCCTTCTGGGAGCCGATTGCTCTGGCAGCGCTGGATACGGCTTCTCGTATGCCAATCGGACTAAGTGCGCGCATGGGGTTATACGATTCGGGTACGGATCAAAAGGGTCAGCCGAGCGGTCGCGAACGGCGAAAAGGCATCCGTATCACTACGACGAGGTTGCCAACGTGTTGCAAACCAGACGTTTTTGCCTGGCTAGAAAAGCGCGTAGATGAACGGCGCCAGCGCGGATCCCTGGGTAGCGACGATCAGCAGGCTCAAGAGCATGAGCACGATCAGGATGGGGGCGAGCCAGAACTTCTTGCGAACCCGCAGAAAATCCCAGAAATCGGCCAGAACAGACAGCTTGCTCATTGCGTGATCGATAGTGAAGTGTTAGATCGCCTTCTCGAATCGGAGGCGGAAGTCGCGGTAAACCGTGTTGAAATCGGCCTTTACGACTCGGAAGCCTTCGGCGAGTCCCATGACGGTCATCCCGGGGTGCATATTCGGAAAGGTATCGTAGGCCAATCGTCGGAATCCGCGCTCTCGAGCCAGGGTGACCATTTCGTCAAGCAGCAGTCGAGCGATACCAAAGCCCCGATACTCATGGAGGACGCCTCCTTTCGCACTGTAGAACGAGAAGCGATTCTCGCGATAGCCGACTTTGAATCCGGCCGGCTCGTCCCCCACCCATGCGACGAGCAGCATCAGGTCGTCTCGTTCAAGCGAGTTGATGATGCGCTCCTCCCCGAAAATGGCCGTATTGAGATCCTTGATGATCGACAATGAATCAAGCCCGACCTCCTCGATTCTAACGGTCGCTGACCCTGCACCTATGTTCAGTTCGGTCTGCACTGGTTTTGATGGACTCAGAGCGTTGGTGTAGTTGCCAGAACGTCGACAGTCGTCAGATCGTTGATGGCGTCGTGAGATCGTTGAACGGTTTTCAAAACGGCAGTTGGGCCCTATCGTTGTTCGCTGCCAGCTGTTTTTCGACGGGCGCGGCATCTTCCTCAACGAGGCTCCACGGTTCGAGAAGCGACTCGTCGATGTCCTCCAGGAAGCGGCTTGGCCTCGCAAAATACTCTCCGTCGAATCGACGCTGCTGCACCATTGGGTACGAGATAAAAAGGTTGCGTTCGGCCCTCGTCACCGCGACGTAGAGCAGGCGGAGCTCCTCGTCCAGCGCATCCGGGTCCTTGAGGGAATAGCTTGATGGCAAGATACCTTCCAACGCCTGTATTATGAAGACGGTGTCGAATTCAAGCCCTTTCGCTGAATGGATGGTTGAAAGCACCAGCGGCGGCTCATCCGGATCTGCCGCCTCAGCCTCCAGCGCAGTGAGCTCGATTGGATCCAGCGCCAGCGACGCCAGAAACTCGGCTCGGTCAGACGTCTGAACAGCGAGACCAGCAAAGTGCTCCAGATCCTGCAACCGCTTCGGATAATCCTCAAAATATCGGCTCTTCAGGATGGGTTCGTAATATGCCAGGACCTGTTCGACCTCGTTTTCGAGGCTCGAAGTCGCATTGAACAGGGAGCGGAGCATGGCGAAGAGCGCGGTCAGGGATTCAACGTACCGTGGAGAAAAGGGACGATCATCCAGAACAAACGGATCTTCGTCTCTCGAAACCACCCATTCCATGATCTCCTGAGCAGTTTTGGGACCAATGCCTTCCAGGAGCAGCAGAACCCGGTTCCAGGCCGCGGCATCACGCGGGTTCTCCAGGACTTTGAGGTGGGCGATCACATCCTTGACATGCGCGGCCTCACTGAGTTTGACGCCTCCGTACTTGACGAACGGGATGTTCCGCCTGTTCAACTCGATCTCGAGCTGGTATGAATTGAACCCGCTGCGAAACAGAACCGCCGTGCGATTCAGGGGAACAGATTCCTCCCGCAGCTGGCCAATGAGCTGACAGACGAAACGACTCTCAAACTGGTCATTCGGCGCAGCCACGAGAGCCGGTAGATCGCCTTCCTTTTCGTCACTGAAAAGCACCTTGTCGTAGCGGCGCGTCGCCTGTGTGATGATCTTGTTGGCGAGGTGCAGAATGGGCTGGCGGGACCGGTAGTTCTGTTCGAGCTTCAATACCCGAACATCGGGGTAACGATCCGGAAACTCGAAGATGTTGTCCGAATCGGCACCGCGGAAGGCATAAACACTCTGGGCGTCGTCGCCAACGGCAGTGACGTTGCCGTAAACAGAGCAAAAGTGTTCGACCAGTCGGGCCTGAGCCCGATTGGTATCCTGGTATTCGTCTACCAACACGTGCCTGCACTGACCTGACACGGCGTTTCGAACATCAGGGTGCTCGTCGAACAAGCGGATTGTCTGACACATCAGGTCATCGTAATCCATAAGCACGTGCCGCCGCTTGTATTCCGCGTATCGATCCGACAGGTTGGAAATGTCCTCGATGAAATCGAAGAACTGCGGATAACGACTTTCCACCACCTCCGGGATGCTCAACGAGCGATTCGCGGCGGTTGAAAAGAGCGAGTACAAGGTCTTCTTTCGCGGAAATCTCTTGGTCCCCTTGTGCAGACCGGCTGCAGTGCGAACGACATCGACAACGTCGGCGGCATCGCTGCTGTCGAGTATCGTAAAATTGGTAGGGTAACCAATGCGTTCGGAGTGCCGTCTCAGTACAGACAGGCAGAACGAGTGGAAGGTCCCGCCGCGAACCAGGCTGCATCGCCCGTCGAGAAGGACCGAAGCCCGGGACAACATCTCGGCAGACGCGCGGCGCGTGAAGGTCAATAGCAGGATTGAATCCGGCGAGACTCCCGTCTCCACGAGATAGGCGACCCGATAGACCAGCGTGCGCGTCTTTCCGGTGCCGGCCCCTGCGATCACGAGATGCGCGCCTGATCCGGCGGTTGCAGCCGCGTATTGTTGCGGATTGAGATCGCCGGAGTAGTCGATCGTCAGTTCTACGGCCTTCTGACTCGTCTCCTCTCTCTTTAATACAAACCTTCGCGCCATTTCGTCCTTGTTTGCGCGTGAAAATAGCCATGGAGCGTCTGATATGGCACACATCGCCCCCTGTTCATACCTTGTATGAAGGGCTTTCAATCGCCTTCAGCGCTCCGGATCGCGCGTCCAAGACCGTTTCAGCGCGCGCTCGGTCCCGCAGACGGTCGAAATCCTCAGAATCCACCACGAGAGGTCAACTTTTTCGTCTGCAGATCGTTCGTGCAACGGGTTGAGTGCCGTTTTGCTCCAGTCGTTGGCTGCCGTGGCGTTTCGTCGTGCCGGGCGATCGTCGATGTGGTCCAGACCGGCGGGTAGGACCGCCGTTCAGTTCAGCACCCGTCAGGATGTTGGGCCGGCGTCAAGGCGTGCGCATCAGTTCGTCTATATCAGTTCGTCCATTTCAGTAACTGCATGGGAAAAGTAATAGCGGTCGCGAATCAGAAGGGGGGCGTGGGCAAAACGACGACCGCGGTCAACCTTGCAGCGTCATTGGCGGCGACCGAACATCCAACCCTGCTGCTGGACTTCGACCCGCAGTCAAACTGTACCTCGGGCGTCGGCATCGACCCGCGCACCGTCACGGCGACGAGTTACGAGGTGCTTATCGGCGCCATCACGCTCTCTGATGCCATCCGTAGCACCGAGATGCCGTTCCTGGATCTCGTACCGAGCCATATCAATCTGGTCGGCGCCGAGATCGAAATGATCGATGTGGCGGAGCGTGAGCAGATTCTTAAGAACGCCCTCCGCCCGATCCGCGATCGATACGATTTCCTCGTGATTGATTGTCCCCCATCACTGGGTCTCCTGACACTCAATGCACTTACCGCAGCCGACTCCGTCATTATCCCGGTTCAGGCGGAATATTTTGCGCTTGAGGGACTTGGGCAACTGCTGAACACGATCAAGATCGTACGGACAAATCTGAACCCGGCCCTTGATATCGAAGGCGTCGTGTTGACAATGTTCGACAACCGACTTCGCCTGGCGAATCAGGTGGCAGACGAGGTTCGACGGTATTTCGGCGAGCGCGTTTTCAAGACGATTGTTCAGCGAAACGTTCGGCTCTCCGAGGCACCGAGTTTCGGGAAACCCGTGCTTCTCTACGACGCGGCGAGCAAGGGCACGAGAAACTACATAAGCCTTGCAGGCGAAGTCCTCCGCCGGAATGAACAATTCCTCGCCGAGAGTCGTGCCGTGAGCGAGCCGTCGACAAGCGCCGGACCAGGCGAATGAGGCAACCGTCGGCCGGGACAGGACACTACCAACCGCATCCATGAGATTCCGCAACCGACTTAATAGCGTATCCGATTCAGCAACCGACTTAGCAGCGTAACCGACTCAGCCAATGTCATCCAGCAAACCGACACAGAAACGCGCAGCTCTTGGGCGTGGCCTCGAGGCGCTCCTGCCTGGCCGTGCGCTGACGCAGAACGAAGATGACAGCAAGGGAACGTCGGAGTCCCCGATGTATGAGTTCGATGATCGCGTGCGTATGGTAGGACGGGTCGCGGAAATCGAAACCAGCCGCATCGACCGCAATCCGTATCAACCGCGTGAAACCTTCGAAGAGGATGCGCTGCACGAACTTGCCGACTCGATCCGCCAGCTCGGGATTATCCAGCCGATCACGGTCCGTTCGGTGGGCGCCGGCAGGTTTGAGTTGATTTCGGGTGAAAGGCGACTGCGCGCGTCCAGGATTGCCGGGCTTGAGCGAATCCCCGCGTACGTACGTGAGGCGGATACGGAGGCCATGCTTGAGATGGCGATCGTCGAAAACGTGCAGCGCGAGGAGCTTGATCCGATCGAAGTCGCGTTGGGGTATCAGCGACTCATGGAGGAGTGCGAGCTCACCCAGGATCAGGTTGCGGAGAAGATCGGAAAGAACCGCGCGACGGTTGCCAACACCGTCCGACTTCTTCGGCTACCGCCGACCGTGCAGCTCGCGCTTCGAGCCCAGCGCATCTCGCCCGGTCACGCGCGCGCAATGCTTTCTCTCGACGACGTCGCGCAACAGGAGAAGCTGATGAAGGAGATTGAATCCGAGCAGCTCTCCGTCAGACAGGTCGAGCAGCGCGTAAAGTCGATCCTGAATCCGCCGACGCCTCGCAAGTCGGACTCATCGCAGGTTTCAGGGGCTGCTAACACGCGGGACCGGCTGCAGCTGCAGGCTTATGCAGACGAGCTCCGAGCGAAGTACGGCACCAAGATCAATATCAGGCATCAGCCCTCGGATTCTTCGGGTCGCATCGAAGTCGACTACTATTCCGTCGATGACCTGGAACGATTGATGGACCTGCTCCTCAGGTAATCAGGTAGAGGCAACATGAGAAGCGCCTTCATGTTCGCACTGGCGATGTTGGCCGGTACCGGTTGCGGCAGGCCGGCTCACGCTCAACTCGCGGAACGGCCCTCTCAAGAGTCCTGGAGGGAGAACCATTCTCCGAGAACCGCGCTCGTTCGAGCGGCGGTGTTTCCCGGGCTTGGGCAGGTCTACAACCGGCAGTACGGCAAGCTGCCGATCGTCTACCTCGTTCTTGGCGGCCTGGCGGCAAATACGGTTCGACTGAACGACAAGTATCTCCTCTACCGTCACGCCTACCAGTACAAGGCCTACGAGGAGATCACGCCCGAAGGCGAGACAAACCCGAAGGCCGCTCTGGAGTCAGAATATGAACGCCTTGTCGCGAAATTCGGCGGAATTGGCCTCTCCGCATCCACTATAAAACCTGCGCGGGATGCTCTACGTAGAAATCGCGATCTTTCGGTACTGGGAATCGGAGTTGCATACGGGCTGAGCATCCTGGACGCGTACGTGAGCGCGCATCTGATGGATTTCGATGTAGGTGACAACTTGCTCGTCGCAGTCGAACCATCGGCGTTAGGATTGCGAACCCAACTCACTCTCCGATTCTGAAACTGAGTTTCGCGCAGAGCATCCAGAAAGAGGACAATGGCTCGGATCGTTTACGCATTGAGCGGACAAGGCAGAGGGCACACGTCGCGTGTGCTCGCCATGTCTGCTGAACTGCGATCGCGCGGTCATGAAATTGTTTTCTGTTGCGGCGGCACAGCCCGGGAGATCCTGAACGAACAAGGCGAGGCCGTGATCGAGGTGCCGGCACTTCGGCAGGTCGTACATGAAAACAAGCTCCAGATCGTTTCGACTCTGTGGCAGAACGCCGGAAGTGTCTGCGGTCAGCGTTCGATAGTGGGCGATCTGGCGGATCAGTTCCGTGATTTCGGCCCCGACCTGCTGATCACGGACTTTGAGGCATTTTCCCCGAAGGCGGCGCGCAAGCTTGGCGTCCCGACGCTCTCGTTTAACCATCAGGAGATCGTTACACGGACGGTTTACGAACTACCCGATCGGTATCGAGCACACGCGTTTCTAACGGGTCTTGTGATCAAGCTTGTCGCTCCCAAGCATCCGGTCCATTCGCTTCTCACGTCGTTCTACTTCCCGCCGGTCAAAGATCCGCAGACAACAACGCTCGTTCGACCGATTATTCGTCGGGAAGTCATGGCGCTGCAGCCGTCGGTTGGTGATCATGTGCTGGTGTACTTCAATCAGACGATGGGAGCCGAATTTGTATTGGAAGCGCTTCGGGGCGCAGAAGCAAATTTCGTGGTCTACAACTTTGCCGCGCCGTCTGACCCGACTTCGTATCCAAACATCACGTTCAAGTCGGCTTCTCTCGACGGTTTCCTGAGTGATCTTGCAACGTGTCGCGCAGTGATCTGCACTGCTGGTTTCACATTGATGAGCGAGGCGTTGTTTTTGGGCAAACCGACGCTGGTCGTGCCCAACGAGGGTATTTTCGAGCAGACCCTCAATGCGCTTTTCCTGTGTTCGGAAGGCCTTGGGCAGGGCGTTTTTGGACGTGAACTGACCTCTGACGACGTTCACGGATTTCTGAATCGATTGACGTCGTTCTCAGAGCGAATCCGCAACCGCAGCGGAAGCGGAAACATTGATGCCGCCGACTGCATTGAGCGCGTCCTGCGCGATCACGGCGCATTCGTGGCCCAGATACCGCGACGTGCCTACTCGCGCGAGAATGGCGAAGCGGTGCTCGATCACAGTTAGCAAATGGCTGGAATGAATAACTATATTAAGGTTTGGTAATCCGCCGGCCCGTACCGGGCGGATGAGTGCCGCCAAGCTGCATCTCACGCAACTCGCCTGGATGACGCCTGCGCACTTCGTGCCAGGCAACCTCGAAGCTTCCAACAACGCCCGCGAAGGGATTCCTTCATGATACGGAGCGCGACATCAGATGAAGTCTAATTCGATTCCATCGGCCGCGGTTGGCGGCGGCGAAACAGCCGCTCTCCAGGCATCCGCATCGCTGTTTGACAAGTGTCGGGAATTCCTGTCACCGGAAGGCGACTACGCAGTCGTTCGATCCCAGGATCTTTACCCGTACTTCCGGCCCATCGAGCGCAACGACGGCACGCGTGCGATCATCAACGGGAACGAAGTGATCATGGCCGGCTCGAACAATTACCTCGGCCTGACCAGTGACCCGCGCGTAATCGAAGCAGCCAAAACCGCAATCTCAAACTACGGTACCGGTTGCACCGGCAGCCGCTTCCTCAATGGCACCCTCGACCTGCACATCCAACTCGAGCACGAGTTGGCGGAGTTCATGGGCAAGGAAGCGTGCATCTTGTATTCGACCGGATACATGACCAACCAGGGAGTCATCCAGGCACTCGCTGGCAAGTCTGACATCATCTTCTCCGACAAAGACAATCACGCCTGTATCGTTGCCGGAACCCAGGTCGCTATCGCACCGACAAAGCGGTACCGCCACAACGACCTTGATCACCTCCGCAAGCTGCTGGAGCGATCAGAAGAAGAAACGCCGGGCGCGGGAAAACTGATCGTTACCGACGGCGTGTTTTCGATGAGCGGCGTCCTCGCGCTAGTTCCGGAACTCGTCGACATCGCCGAGCAGTACGGAGCCGCCCTGATGCTGGACGACGCGCACGCTGTCGGCGTCATCGGGCCGGGCGGCCGCGGCTCCGCAGCGTTCTTCGATCTTACCGATCGCGTCGACATTACGACTGGAACGTTCTCAAAGAGCTTTGCTTCGCTTGGCGGATTCGCCGCCGGCAACCATTCCGTCATCGAGTACATACGGCACACGTCCTCGGCACACATCTACAGTGCTTCAATGCCGCCCGCCAACGTCGCGACCGTGCTGAAGTGCCTGGAGATCCTCAAGGCCGAACCCGAACGACTCGAGCGCCTTTGGGAAATTTCGGATTACATGCGCCGCGGCTTCAAGGAGCTCGGCTTCAACGTCTGGACGAGCCAGACGCCGATAATCCCAGTCGTCATTTCCGACATGATGACCTCGCTCAAGTTCTGGAAGGACCTCCTCGAAGCAGGCGTTTTTGTCAACCCCGTCGTCCCCCCCGCCGTACCACGCGGACAGTCTCTGATGCGGACGTCGTACATGGCGACCCACACCAACGACGACCTCGACTACATCCTTGACGCGTTTCGGCGTGTTGGCATCAGACACGGGATCATCTCACGCAACGGTGTCTAAGCGCATCGCGTCCCTCTCGATCAAACCATGAGTCAACCTGTCTCGATTCGTCCGACAACGACGAAGAGCGAGCTTCGACGCTTCATTGACTTTCCCTACACCTTCTACGCGGACGAACCCAACTACGTAGGCCCCCTGCGTCTCGACATCGCGAAGGCACTCAATTCCTCCAAGAACGCCTTCTTCGAGCATGGTGAAATCCAACCGTTCCTTGCTACCGATACGACCGGCCGCACCGTCGGACGGATTGCAGCAATCGTCAACGGCATGCACCTCAAGAAGTACAACGACGGAAACGGCTTCTTCGGCTTCTTTGAAGTGATCGAGGACTACGACGTCGCACGGCAGCTGCTCGATGCGGCAACCGACTGGCTGAAGGAACGCGGACTGACCGGCGTGCGCGGTCCGACGAACCCATCGATGAACGACATCTGCGGCCTTCTCGTAGATGGTTTCGATCGCCGGCCGTCGATCATGATGCCCTACAACAAGTCTTACTACGAAGCATTTCTTGAGCGCTATGGCTTCACGCGCGCAATGACGATGTGGGCCTATTACGTTCACGAAAAGTACGTGGATGTGTCAAAGCTCGACCGAGGCGTGGACCTTGTCTATCGGCGGAACCCCGGCCTCAAGATTCGCACGCTCGATATGACCCGGTTCGAGCAAGAGGCGGAAACGGTGCTCGACATCTACAACGAGGCGTGGAGCAACAACTGGGGCCACGTCCCCATGACGACGGCAGAGTTCAAGCAGCTCGCCCACGAAATGAAGCAGGTCGTGGATCCGCGAATCGTCTACATAGTCGAGCACGAAGGTACACCCGTCGCGTTCTCGATCTCGCTGCCTGACATGAACCTCGCATTAAAGGAAGTCCGCGACGGTAAGCTGCTCCCGTTTGGGCTTCCAAAGCTTCTCGCCCGGGCAAAGTTTGGCGGCATATCTGAAGTCCGCACATTGTTGATGGGCGTTCGTCAGGCCTGGCAGGGAAAAGGGCTCGACGCCCTGATGAACCATGCAATCATCCACGACGGTCCGCGATACGGATACCGCGGGTGTGAGATGAGCTGGGTCCTCGACATCAACGACAAGCTGATCAACTCGTTGATCAACATCCGATCGGTGAAGGACAAGGAATACGCGATGTTCGAAATGAGGTTTGACTGAGCGGATGGCTAGTCAATTCGACTTCGTCTATTTCGATCTGGATGACACGCTGCTTGATCACCGCGTCGCTGAACGAAGTGCGCTTGCGGCACTTCACACGGAATTGGGTGGTGTTGAAGAGCTCACTTTTGACCTCGAGACGCTGCAGCGCGAGTATCACGACTCGAACGTCGAGCTTTGGCGGCAGTATTCCCTTGCGGAGATTACCGGCGATCAGCTCAGGCACGACCGCTTCGCGATCATTGTCAAACGGCACGGCCTGATGATCGATGCGCTGGACCTGTCGGACCGCTACATGGAGCTGTACTCCCGGTTCTGGGTGCCGGTTGAGGGAGCGCTGGACGCATTCCGCAGGATCGCGGACTCGACGTCCGTCGGGATAATCACGAATGGATTTGCCGCAACGCAGCGTGAGAAGCTCAATCGCTTCCGCGACCTGCGCGACCGGTCCTCAACGATTGTGATAAGCGAGGAGTTTGGCCACATGAAGCCGAGTCCGAAGCTCTTCGCATACGCGTTGTCGCAGGCGGGTTGTGCAGCAGAGAACGTTCTGTACGTGGGCGACTCCTGGCACTCGGACGTTGAAGGTGGGCTGGCCTCCGGCTGGAACGTAGCGTGGTACACTCCCGATGCGACGAAGGCGGTTGGCACCGATGTGGCGCGGGATCGCCTGTTTGCATTCGATGCATGGAGCGATCTTGTACGATTCTGCACGGGCTGATTTGCGTTGCCGTGATCTGGCGGCTGAACCGGCGACGGTCGGGGTACACTACGGCTTCGACCTGACGATGCCCGGTCACTGACCGGAATCCCCCGACACGAGGCCTCCCTGTCGAGCACAATCTCGCGAATTGCACCCGGCATTGGGAGGCCGGATCTCCGTGTTTTCGGAATCGACGTATTCGACCTGACGGACAAGCCGTCGACCGGGTCGTCGATCCACGAGGCTGCATGTCCCGGAGAGCGCAAAGCCTTCCGTAGTTCACCGCATGGGCACACGGTGATTGCAGCCAGCTACCTTGGTCGGGCCGTCGGCACCTTTCGGTGCTCGGCTCGCTAAGCACGCCAGACACGGCCGTAGCCGCGTTCGTCGTGCCGACGCAATTCAGCTTCGACTTAACGAAGCTTCCGCTGCAAGTGGCGGATTCCGTTCAAGCTGACAAGTCAGCCTTTACGAAACCACACCTTGCCGCCGCCTGCCCGACGAATCGAGCAGGACCGCGCCTATCGCCGCTGGATCATCGACCCGCGGCGTTCCAACCATTTCGAAGCGATCGCCTCTTTCGAGTGATGCTTCCTGCTCACAACGAGTTCGATGAAAAGTCGATTCGTGCTCGCGCAAGAGAGTCGATCTCGTGAGAGAGTCGTTCTCAAAAGCGAGTCGGTGTCGACCGATTGTATCGTCGAACTGACGTGTTGGCGTGCTTGCTCGATTCGAGCGCCACCGTAGCAGCGTTGCGAACCCAGCCAGCCGGAGATCTGTCACGGCTTACTCAGCAGCTCGCGATAGTGGTTTCAAGAATCTCTTTTCCAGGAATCTCGTTTCCGAGAACCCCGATTCCGAGAATCTCGATTCCATCTAGCTCGGTGTCAGGACGAGTCCCGACGGCCGTGAGTCAAACAAGTGACGAACGTTCCGGCTCCGGTGATCTACTCACCGCAAAGGGGCGTCAGCCTAAGCGGCAAGACAACCACCTGGCGCACCAAACCGATCACTCCCCCTCGGACCGCAACGGCAAGCCGCCGCGCCCGGTAAGATCATCATGTTCGGTAGACCGACGACAGGCCGCACCCGTCGTCGTGAAATGGTCAGCCTCATGTAGCCTGGAGACCTTCAGTCGCGTCAAGGAACAGTGCCCGAAGGCACGGATCAATAATACCCGCAGGGGCGACCGCGGTCAACAAACGGAGGACTCATTCGATCCACAATGTTTGCACAGAAGTGTCCACGCTTTGTCCACCGTTTCTGCACATTCTCAAGCATTTGGAGCAAATGCAGGGCTTTCGAGAGATTTGCGGCCTCGTAGCGCTGATTCTGACTAAAAGTCCCGGCCTGTGCGGAGCCGGGACTTATTGCCCATCAGGAGCGACTGAAGTACCGACGTGGTGGTATCGGCATCAGGCAACATGAGGCACGTCAAAGTACCTCTTTTAGATGCACCATACAAGCAATAACGGAACTAGCGCCGAAAGTTCACCAAACGCAAAGAAATGATCCGGCTGCAATAACGGATTCAAAAGGGGAGCTGCGCAACGAAGATCCGCAGCACACTCGGCGACAGAATAATCGTCAGAACGAGCCCCGCAATCGCACCGCCGAGGTGCGCGTCGTGCGCGATCCGACCACCGCCGCCCCGGTCCGCATCCCGAACAGCGTAACTCGAAAACGCGATAAACAGAACGGCAAACAAAATCGCCGGTATCCCAACCGGGATCAGAAAGATGTAGATCGGCGACATCGGCTCGAACAGACAGAAAGAAAGCAACACTCCGGAAATCGCACCGGAAGCCCCAACAGCCGCATAATCCGGATCGTTGCGATGCCGAACGTACGCATAGGCGTGCGCCGCCAACAAGGACCCGAAGTAAACGACCAGAAACGGCAACTCACCAAGACGCCGCGCCTCCAGATATGGCCCGAAGAAGTACAGCGTCATCATGTTGAATAGCAGGTGGACCAGGTTGGCGTGCAGAAACGCCCCGGTGATCATTCGGTACCACTCCTTGCGCTCCCGCATTTCAACCGGCCGAAACGCGTACCGATCCAACGCGCCGGGATCCACGAACAGGGCGTGAAGGCTAACCAGAACGTTTACCGCCAGTAGAAAGGTCGTGATTGGTGCTGCTGACAACATGCGGCATCAGGTTGTTGAATGAACGCTGCAACGCACGTTCCAATGAACCGCGTCAGAACAAGAAGGAATGCAAAGAGCACCGTCTACGCGATCTGGCCGTGTCGGGTTCAAACGGACAGCTCGGCAAAAGACCTGACCACGGACTCGAAGATCGAAAGCCCATCCGCGGAACCCAGAAGCCCCTCAACGTGCCGCTCAGGATGCGGCATCATGCCCAATACGTTTCGGTTTGTATTAACGATCCCGGCGATATTACGCGCCGAACCGTTCGGATTGGAAGACGCGGTCGACACGCCGGACTCGTCGACGTAGCGAAAAACAATCTGATCGTTGGCCTCCAGGGCATCCAGTTCCTGATCGCTGGCGTAATAGTTCCCCTCACCGTGCGCAACCGAAACGCGCAGCAGCGAACCCTCATCCAGACCATGCGTGAAAGGCGTGCTGGTCGTTTCTACGCGCAGATTCACGTCGTCGCAGACAAATCGCAAGGACGTGTTGCGCATCAGCGCACCCGGAAGCAACCCCGCCTCACAAAGAATCTGGAACCCGTTGCAGATCCCCATCACCAGGCCGCCGTCCGCAGCAAACTTGACGACATCCCGCATTACGGGCGAAAAACGCGCAATTGCACCGGATCTGAGGTAATCGCCGTAGGAAAACCCTCCGGGTACAATGATTACGTCAGAATCGCCGATACTCTCTTCCTTGTGCCAGATAAATCGCGCCTCCTCACCAAGAACGTGCTTGATCGCGTGAAACGCGTCGTGGTCGCAATTGGACCCTGGAAATACGATTACCCCGAACTTTACCGCCATACCGGAACGTGTTGTTGGATCCCTGAAACTACGGGAATCCGATAATTTCTTCCCCACGAACATGCTAAATTTCACGCCCGAAACGTTGTTCCCACCTTGCCTCGGCAACGTTGGCGTCCATCCCGCCCGATGATACCCAAGGAACTCTTCAAGAAAATCCGGCAGATCGAGATCCGAACGAAAGGTCTCGTGAATAACGTCTTCGGGGGCGAATACCATTCGCGCTTCAAGGGCCAGGGCATTGAGTTCGCAGAAGTACGCCCGTATCAGGTCGGTGATGATGTCCGCAGTATCGACTGGAACGTGTCAGCGCGGATGGGTGATCCGTACGTCAAGCTGTATGACGAAGAGCGTGAACAGACCGTCATGCTCGCCGTCGACATCTCCGGTTCCGAGAACTTCGGATCGGCCACCAAGCTGAAACGCGAAATTGCGGCGGAGATCTGTGCGATCGTCGCTTTCAGCGCCATCAAGAACAGCGACAAAGTGGGATTGCTCCTCTTCTCGGATCAGATAGAACTCTTCGTCCCTCCCGGGAAAGGCCGTCGTCACGTACTTCGACTGATCCGGGATTTGTACGCGCATCAGCCGCGTTCGACCGGAACGAACATTGCCGCAGCAATCAATCATCTGCATCGTGTTCTGTCGCGTCGATCAATCGTCATGATTGCGAGCGACTTCATGGATACCGATTTCGAGAAACCGCTCAGAGCCCTGTCGCAGAAACACGACACCGTTGTTGTGCACCTGATCGATCCACGTGAAGAGACGCTGCCGAACGTCGGACTCATCGAGTTGACGGATGCGGAATCCGGAGAAACCGTCGTCGTCGACACGGGAAGCCGCCGCGTCCGGGAAGCGCTCGCCGATGAGGCCGACCGCAAACAGCGCGAACTCACGGCCCGATTTCGAAAGAACCAGATTGACCGACTCGTCGTCCGAACAGACGAAAGCTACCTTGAACCGCTCGTAGACTTCTTCCGCGTCCGCAGCAAAGCCTGAGCACATGCCGCGCCCTCACAGCCGACTCTTTCTGCTTGCGCCACTCTTCATGGCGTTTGCCGGCGCCCTGAACGGTGCGTCGGCACAGCTCGTGCGCGCCTACGTCGCGGAGGACTCCATCACCGTCGGCGATCACTTCCGACTCATCGTTGTTGCGGAACACGCCCAGGCGGACTCGGTGGCGTTTCCCGAGATCCAGCCGCGCCCGGAGGGCACTGCATTCGGCGACGCACTCGTCCTCGATCGCGTATCGTCGGGGCGTCGCTTCCTCGGCGTGGGCCACCGTTATCCGCTCGCTGACACGATCGTTTATCGTGCAACAACCTTTGCCATCGACACCGCCGTCGTTGGATCGATACCCGTTGCGTTCAAGTCGCCGGAGCGGGAAACTGCTCGCCAGAGTGATCCCTTCGACCTCCTTGTTTCGTCCGTTCTCACTCCGGATGCAGAATCGCTGCGCGACATCACACCCATCGCCGACTTTCCGAGCTCACCGCTTCCGTGGATCATTCTTGCCGTTGGACTTGTCGGCGCCTTCATTCTGTACCGATGGCTTTCGCGTCGCAAGCCAAAGGAGATCGTCGTGCAACGGCCGACTCCCCGACCACCTCCGCCAGCCCCTGTCGAGAGCCCGCTGGCCGAGGCGAATCGAAGACTGGCTGCACTCGAGAAGTGGAAGCTCGAAGATCAAGAAGAGATCAAACCCTACTTCGTCGAACTATCCGAAATCGTGCGAACCTACATCGAAAGGCGACTGCATATTTCAGCACTGGAGTCGACGACGCACGAGCTGATTGTCTCCATGCGAAAGTATGTCGCGGATTCTCCGGTACCTGACGATGTGGTGACAGACATCCACGGTCTGCTTGAAACCGCGGACCTCGCAAAATTCGCCGACATCAAACACGGAATCGAAACCTGCACTGCAGGGTTGTCCGAGGCCCGCGTGCTTGTCATGAGAATCGAGGATTCGTTTCGGCCCCAACGCCCGGTCGAGCCGCAACAGCCGGACGACAGGGGTGGCATAGCTGCTCCAACAAGCACATCGGCAGGGGCGATCGCAGGTGCTTCGATTCACGCCCGCGAGGAACGTCCCGCTGAATCGAATCGACGGACAAGTGCGGACGAAGTCGCCGAAGATCCTGCGCCGCCAACACCTGAAGATGTGGCCGACGATCCCGTTCGAGCCGCGTCGAACGATGCGCAAGTCGATACCTCGCCGTCAGACTCGAACGCAGCGCAAGACGATACCTCGCCGACAGACTCCAACGAAGCGCAAGACAACACCACGCAAGCAGCCTCGGACGAAACGCGCGTCGATTCGTCTCCGGAAGCGCCGACCCTCGAACCGTCCGAGCGTGCTGCAGCTGACGTCAATCGCGACAACGAAGAAGGCAGCACCGGCACGCCGCGGGCACGAGACACGCCGCCGCAGGAGGTCGGGCCCGGAACCGACGACGACGCCGCTACCCAGGATCTGGACGAGCCGCTTGTCCAGTCCGAACAGCGAGATGTCGACGAGTGGGAACGAAACGCTCCGTGGACATCCGGTAACTCGAGGTAGGAGCATGGAATTTGCACAACCAGGCTGGCTACTACTGCTTCCGGCGGTTCTTCTGTTCGGGCTGTTTGACTGGTGGCGGAACCGCCGCAGGGTCGGATTGCGGTATCCGAGCGTCGCTGCCGCCCGGTTGGCACCGAAATCCGTTTGGACACGCCTCCGCTGGCTTCCAACGTTTCTGCGCGTCACCGCGTTGGCACTCGGCGTCATCGCTCTTGCCCGGCCGCAAAAGCGCAACGAACTCAGGCAGCGCTATGCGGAGGGCGTCGACATCATGATGGTTCTGGATACGTCCACATCGATGCGCGCCCAGGACTTCAAGCCGAATCGGTTTGAAGCCGCTAGAGAAGTAGGGTCCGACTTCATCAAAGGTCGGACCTCGGATCGAATTGGGCTCGTCGTGTTTGCGGCAAAGGCGTTTACACAGTCTCCGTTGACGCTTGATTACGATTTTCTGCAGACGATGTTATCGGAGGTCGAGGTTGGAGCAATCGAGGACGGCACCGCAATCGGCACGGCATTGACCGTATCGGTCAATCGGCTCAAGGAGACCGAGGCCAAGAGCAAGGTTGTCATCCTCCTCACCGATGGCCAGAACAATCGTGGCGAGATAGACCCGGTGACCGCGGCTGAGGTTGCGAAGGCGATGGGCATCCGAGTGTACGCGATCGGACTCGGTACCTATGGCGAAGCACCGGTTATGATTGACCACCCATTGGTCGGTCGACAACAACGGATGATGCCGGTGGAGATTGATGAAGACATGCTGCGGTCCGTAGCCTCCGAAACCGGCGGACGCTACTACCGCGCAACCGACAAGCAGGCACTCCGACGCATTTACGACGAGATCGGCCAGCTTGAGAAAACAAAGATCGAAGAGCAGGTCTACACCGACTACGATGAGAAGTATGCCGTTTTCCTGTTTCCTGCCTTTCTGTTGATTTTGCTGGAAGTGCTGCTGGCATCTACCCGACTGAAACGAATCCCCTGATCGATGGAGTGGCTTCATCCGCAATATTTCTGGACGCTCTTTGCGGTCCCGCTGGTGGTCGCATTGTTCGTGCTGGCGTTTGTCAGACGCAAGCGGCTTGTTGCCCGTCTTGCAGACGAGGCCGTTGCTGCTCGACTGATGCCGCACATCAGTTCTCGCCGCCGCCGATGGAAGGCCGCGCTCGTCGCGGCCGCAGTTCTGTTTGCCGCAGTTGCGCTGATGGGACCGCGATTTGGCTCACAGATAAAGGAGGTCCAGCGTGAGGGTATCGACCTGATCATTGCCCTCGATGTTTCGCTGTCGATGCAGGCTCAGGATGTCGCTCCGAACCGGCTTGACCGAGCACGCAACGAGATCAAGAAACTGCTCGACCAGCTCGGAGGCGATCGAGTCGGGCTTGTTTTATTCAGCGGAGACGCCTTCCTGCAGTGTCCGCTGACGAACGACTATGGAGCCGTTCGGCTCTTCATGGATGTGGCAAATCCTGACCTTATTCCGACTCCCGGAACAGACTTTGGCGCGGCGCTTCGAACAGCGATTTCGGCCTTTGAGAATGCGCGCGAGGAGAACGACGATAGCAGAACCCAGGCGCTGTTGATCGTTTCGGACGGTGAAAACCACGTGCCTGACATTGATGATCTGGTGCAGCAGGCCGAGCGTGCGGGGATCGTCCTCTTTACGGCCGGAGTCGGTGAAACCGAAGGCGTGCCGATTCCCGTTTCGAGAAACCGTTCCGGCACCGTCTACAAAAAGGACCGGCAGGGACAGGTAGTGATGACGCGACTTGAGGAAGATGCGCTCCGCAAACTCGCCGATGGCGGCGCGTATTTCAGGATTGCAAAAACTGCGAGCTCGCTTCCCAAAATAACCGCTGCTCTCGATCGTTTGGAGAAGAACGAGTTTGGAACTGAGGAATTCGAGGAGTACGACGAACAATACCAGTGGCCGTTGGCACTCGCGCTGATGCTTCTAGTTGCGGAGCTGGCGTGGACCGATACCCGGCGTCACCGTAGTCATGGCACCGAGGGAAGCAGTGTATGAAGAGTGCTTTCTCAAATATCACAGCGACCGTCTTCATTGCTGCCTGCGTGATCATCGCGGGCTGCCATCCGGGCGCAGGGGCCGGCCGGAAAGGGAATGCGAAATTCAAGCAAGGTGAATACGAGGAAGCCGTTTCCTCCTACGGAGCCGGAATTGATAAACTGCTGACACGGTCTGACGAGGAACCCAGGGGCGAAATCCTCTCGTCACTTCTCAATAACGCCGGTGCCGGCTTGATGATGCAGGAGAAGGGAAGCGAGGCGCGCGACAACTTCGTTGCGTCGGTGAACGCGTCGACGTCGAACGGCGAGCGATCGCGGGGCTACTACAATGCAGGGTTTACGGCATATGCAGACAGCCAGAAGCAGCTTTCGGCGGACTACTTCAAGCGCTCACTCCTCCAGGAGCCTGACAATGCGGACGCCAAGTTCAACTATGAACTCGTCATGCGCGAGTTGAAGAAAGAGAACCAAAACAAGCAGGATGGGTCACAGGGAAGCCCGCCCCCTCCCCCATCAGCCTATGCAAAGGAGTTAAAGGCGCGGGCAGAAGAACTGGTTCGGCAGAGGCAATACGCCGACGCGCACCAGCTGATGGAGGATGGCTTGACGGTTGACCCGTCGGTTAAGGCGTTTCAGGAATTCATCGACCGAATCGGCTCGGTGGCGGAGATCAATCAGTAAGTACAACCGTACCGGACAAGACAGCGTGACCGTTGGAATGCTGGACGAAAGAGACGGATGAAAATGGACAAAGCGATAACAAGGGCGTTGAGGTTCGATTGCAGTAGCTCGCCGGGATGCCGGTGGACCAGCGGCCGCGCGGTGTCGGGTGGTCTTCTCCTGCTCGTCGTTCTTTTGGCGTCGCCGCGTTTTGCAGAGGCACAGACCGCCAACGACTATTTCCACACGTCCGCGCGCGATTATATCGGCGACAAGTTGGAGGACGCGGCGCGAGCTGTCGATGCGGGCCTTACGATCGCTCCTGACGATGCTGATCTTCAAAGCCTCAAAGCGCTGATTGAGGAAGCAAAAAAAGAAAAGGAGCAACAGCAACAGCAACAGCAACAGCAAGATCAGCAGCAAGATCAGCAGCAGGACCAGCAGGATCAACAGGATCAGCAGCAGCAGGACCAGCAGGACCAGGATCAGCAGGATCAGCAGGATCAGCAGGATCAACAGGATCAGCAGGATCAGCAACAGCAGGATCAGCAACAGCAGAGCGATGAACAAAGTGGCGGCGGCGAAGAGGACAAACAGCCGGGCGCGCAGTCGAAGGAACCGGATCCTGATCAGTTGAGCCAGGAAGAGGCCGAACGGATTCTTCAGGCACTCGAAAACGAGGAGGGGCAGTTGCTGCGGGAGGTACAGAAGATGAAGGTGCGTCCGCGCCGAGTCGAAAAGGATTGGTAGAGGTCCTGGCTATGTCGATCCGTACCCATCCACTATCCTGCCGCAGCATCGGGCAGCGTCGCGCGGCGACGCTTGTCGCGTTTGTGCTTGTCGTGCTGTCTCAACACGCCGCGCTGGCCCAGAACCTGAAGGTCTCGGCCCTGGTCGACGAAACGACCATCGGATCGGAGGAGCGGCTGACCTACACGATTGAAGTTCAAGGCTCCTCGCTTCCAGACATTCGAACGCCGCAGCCTCCAGAAACAAAGGGGCTCGTGCTTGCCAACCGCTATCCCAGTTCTGCACGAAACATCTCGGTCGTCAACGGATCGATGACTGTTAGCATGAGCTACTCGTGGCAGTTCACCCCTACTGGCACAGGCAAGGCTACGATCGGCGAGAGTACTATTGTGGCAGGCGGGAAGACGTACAAGACTGATCCAGTCGATATCAACGTCGTGCCGCAGGCATCGCGTCCGGCTCGCCCGCAGGCAAGGCAGCCGCGCTCACTGTTTGACGAGGCGTTCGGTGATGACCAGCCGGCACCCGAACTGAACAACTCGGATCTCTTCATCCGGGCGCGACCGAGTAAACGCAACGCATATCAAAACGAGCAGGTATTGATCGAGTACGATCTCTACTTCAGGAGTGGCGTGCAGCTTCGGCAGAGTCGGCTCGCCGATTCGTGGGATGCCGAAGGTTTCTGGCGCGAAGAGCTCGACGTCGAAAGCCGACCGGTCCCTCGAACGGTCGTCGAGAATGGCATCCGCTACAATGTCATAACGCTGAAGCGCGTTGCAGTTTTCCCGACACGGACCGGCGAACTGACAGTTGACGCGCTCAAGATCGAGAGCGAGGCCACGTCCGGCAGCCGAGATCCCTTCTTCAGTCTTCGCAGCCGGTATCAACCCGTTGAGTTGAGTAGTCGACCTGTCACGATCGTTGGCAAATCGTTTCCAGACGGCGCACCTGCGGCGTTCAACGGCGCGGTCGGTTCGTTCCGGCTGAATGCAGAACTGAATCGATCCGAGGTCGAAGTAGGCGAATCAGTCGAACTGACCGTCACAATCTCAGGTACGGGCAACATTGCGACGTTGGAGGGCCCGACCCTTGATGCTCCCGGCGTCTTTGAGACCTACGATCCACAGGTCTCGACGGATGTGTCACGTTCGGGAAACAGCGTCCGCGGCACCAAGACGTTCACCTACATCCTCGTACCCCGAACGAATGGAACGTTTGAGATTCCAGAGATACGGTTCGCCTTCCTGAATCCGACGAACGGCAGGTACGAGTCCGTGAGTTCGGGTCCGTTCTCCGTCACGGTAACGGGTGAGGCGCCCGTCACGGGCGTAACAGCCGCGACGTCAGCAGGACTTCCGGTCGATGACATTCCCCCTATCGCGGAGAGCGCGTCAGACTGGGTACGTGCAAATCGACGCGCCGTGCACCGATCTGCCCTCGTGTGGACGTTCCTTCTGCTTCCGGCACTGGCACTTCTGGGCATTGCCGCCTATCGAGGATTCAACGAGAAGCTGGCATCAGACGTCACGTATGCACGCGGACGAAAGGCGCACCCGGTGGCCAGAAAACACCTGAAGGCAGCGGCAGAACTGCTGCAGGCTGGTGACGCAAAGGGCTACTATGGCGAGCTTGATCGCGCGCTGCTGGGCTTCATCGGGAATCGACTGAACGTGGGTGAACGGGCGCTGACGCGGGAGCAACTCGACGCGACACTGGCGGACGCTGGAATCGAACGTGATATTCGTGCCGGCGTGATGAACCTCCTGGACGAATGTGATCACGTTCGCTTTGCTCCTACGCCGCCGAATACTTCGCAGATGCAGACTGCAATGGAGCGGGCCTCGTTCCTTATTGAAAAGATCCACGAGCGACTGACCGCGCTGGCACGGGAGGCAAAGCAATGAACCGCCGCATGCCGACAATGACGCTACTGAATCTGATGCTCGTGACGCTGCTCAATGCCGCGTTCGGGCAATCGGCGGAAACGCTTCAGCATTTCGACGAGGGTGCCACGCACTACGCCCGGGGTGAATATCAAGAGGCCCTTGCTTCGTGGCAGGCGGCACTCGATTCCGGATTTGAAAGTCCGGAGCTCTACTACAACATGGGGAATGCGTCATACAGGCTCGACGAGCTTGGGAAGGCCATCCTGTACTACAAGCGTTCGGAGCGTCTCAACCCGGCGAGTGTCGAACTGCAGCACAGCCTTTTGCTGACCTCAACGAAGCTTGCCGACAAGTTCTCCAAGCTTCCGGAGCCGTTTCTGAAGGCACTGTGGCACCGGCTCTTTCCGCGGCGGATGGTCAAGCCCTTGACGATGATCGGTCTGTTGCTCTACGTAATCGGGATGGCGGGTATCGGTTATCGTATGTGGTCCCGGTCAGAAAATGTGTGGCTCCGGCGAGGTGTCACGGTTGCGCTTGTCCTCGGTCTCCCGCTTCTTTTCGGCGGTATCCTGGCCTCGATGTCAATCGGCCGAGACGAATCCGCCGTGGTCATGGCGGAAGAGATTCCCGTCGTGGACGATCCTGAAACCCAGGAGAGCGAGCTCGAAATCCATGAGGGGCTCGTCGTGGACGTGAATGCCGTTTCAGGCGAATGGACGTTGGTACAGCTTCCAAACGGAGTCAGGGGCTGGGTACCGTCAGAAACGATCGAAATAATCTGACGTTTACTAAATTCGCTGACGACGGCGGGCATTGGGGTCTCCGGAAAATCCTTTCACATTTCGAGCGCGACGATGGATCCGATTGTAGTGGATCGCTCAAACCAGCCCGGCTGGATCGAGGTTGTATGCGGCTCGATGTTCAGTGGAAAGACGGAGGAACTCATTCGCCGGCTGAAACGGGCACGAATTGCAAGGCTGCGCGTCGAGATCTTCAAGCCGGCCATTGACGTCAGATTCAGCGAAAGCGAGGTGGTGTCGCACGACGAAAACGCGATCCTCTCGACTCCCGTTGATTCGGCACATCAGATCATCCTCCTTTCGGGCCAGGCACAGGTCATCGGAATCGATGAAGCCCAGTTTTTTGGCCTCGAGCTGGTTGAGGTCTGTCGAAGCCTCGCCGAATCGGGAAAACGGGTCATCGTTGCCGGTCTCGACCAGGACTACCTTGGGCAGCCGTTCGAACCCATTCCGCAACTGATGGCGATTGCAGAGTACGTCACGAAACTGCACGCAATCTGCGTCGTGTGTGGATCACCGGCCAATCACTCACAACGAATCGTTACAGCGACGGATCGTGTTGTGGTGGGGGCGTCCGAATCCTACGAACCCCGGTGCCGCAGATGCTTTGATCCGTCGCTTTCGTCGCGCACTGAAGGTGAATCGAACGCGGCCGGGCAGAACCCCGGGCTGAGAGCGACCCCTGACACGGATTCGGGCATTCCGGACATCCCGGCCGGAGACGGGCTTGCGACCGATGCGATCTCGGTAACCGAACGAATGCCGCAGTCCCCGGACTCTGCCGAGGAATCCTGAGGTTTCGCCGGAACGGCACTCGGTCGGTCGTGAAGCGGAATCCCAGTTTTCCACATCCGTTGTCTTCCGACCCCGCGACCGGTATGTTGCAACTTCGGTGAAAACAATCCCTTTAACCTTCGACGAGCACCTGTAGTCTCAGGAAGAAGCAATCAATGTCGGATCATCGCTACCTGGTTTCTGCGCGAAAGTACCGACCGCGATCTTTCGCGGAAGTTGTCGGCCAGGACCATGTCACGGAAACGCTGAAGAACGCCATCCGCCTGTATCGCATCGCCCACGCGTACCTGTTCAGTGGGCCGCGAGGTGTCGGAAAAACGACGGGCGCGCGGATTCTCGCGAAAGCGATCAACTGCGAAACTCCGCTTGATCAGCGCATCGATTCTGCCGAGCCCTGCCAGACGTGTCAGTCCTGCCTCTCTTTCGATGAAGGCCGCAGCCTGAATGTCATTGAACTCGACGCGGCATCCAACAATAAGGTGGATGACATCCGCGAGCTGCGAGAAACCGTCCGGATTCCGCCCCAGGGTGCGCGCCGGAAAGTCTACATTGTGGATGAGGTCCACATGCTCTCCAACGCGGCATTCAATGCGTTGCTGAAAACCCTGGAAGAACCGCCGCCGTACGTTCTTTTCATCTTCGCGACGACAGAGCCCCATAAGGTGCTGCCGACGATTCTGTCCAGGTGCCAACGATTCGACTATCGAAGGATTGCCGTTCCGGAAATCGTGACGCGGTTACAGCACATCAGCGATACGGAAGGAATCAAGGCCGATGAAGCGTCGCTCATGCTCATTGCGCGAAAGGGTGATGGTGCCCTGCGTGACGCATTGTCGGCATTCGATCAGGCCGTCGCCCTCTGCGGCACCGACATCCGCTACGACGAGCTGGCTCGGGCATTTCGTGTCGTGGATGTAGACATCTTTTTCGACGTGACGGAGAGCGCCGTTTCGAATGACAGCGCACGAATGCTTGGCCTTGTGGACAAGGTCGTCACGGAAGGATACGATCTGCACGAGTTCCTGAACGGTCTCCTCGGACACCTTCGAAACCTGTATGTCGCCCATACGATGAAGGATACGCGACTGATCGAGGCCACGTCCGACGTGCAGAAACGTTATGCCTCGGCTGCGCGAGCCACAAGCGAACCGAACCTCCTGCGGATGATGACTGTCGTGGCGGACACCGAGGAATCAATTCGGTCGAGCGCTCAGCCACGGCTCACGGTGGAGCTCGGTCTCCTCAAGATCGTGAACATGGCATCGGTCGAAGATGTCCGGACACTTCTTGAGGAAATCCGTAAAGGCGACAGCAATCGACCGGCGTCGTCGCGACAGCCGAAAGCGGACGCACGCGGTGTCGAGAATCCGACCGCCGCGCCAAAAAGCAGCCCGCAGAAGTCGGCCGCCATCCCGCCGATGACGGAGCCGAAGCAGGCATCACCGGAATCGGTTTCGGCCGCCGATCGCGCTGCTCCGGCACCTGCGCGTCAACAGCCGGCGCGGCAGGCGCCTCCCGAAACGCAGGAATCTGACATCACGGTGGAGCGTCGCCCCGCAGAAACGGAGGGGGCCGACGCCCCCAGCCTGTTTGGCCCGCCCGCCCTGAAGAAACACCCCCGAAGTTCTGCGGCGCCGGAGTCACGCACCGAGGGTTCGGCTGCGCTGGCGACCATATCGATCCCGGATCCCGGGAAGAAATCTGCGGAGCTCAGGGAGATCGAATCGATCTGGCTGGCTTTTGTCCGTGCCGTAAAGTCGGATCGCATCCACGTCGGGTCCCTTCTTCAACACGGATCGCCTGCTGCGTTCTCAGCACATGTGCTCACGATCGCTATCCCCGACGATTTCCATCGACGGCTGCTGGAGAATCAGGAGACGTTCCTCCGAGAGCACCTCGGCACCCACTCCGGCCTGCGGGTAGATCAACTCCGGTTTGCCATCCGATCCGAGGCCGAGGAGACCGACGAGTCGGCGCCGGAGGAATCATTCGATCCGCATGAGTACATGAACCGGAAACGTCAGGAGAGCCCGATGATTCGCGCACTGTTCGACGAATTCGGTGGCGAGCTCGTCTGGTAGGGAAACCGCCACCACGTGCATTCCGTCCTCCGCGTGCATCGCGGAACAAGTCGCGGTAGATGCGTATTTTCAGAGATGGCGGAAACTCCTTTTGATCCGACCCACTTTCCCAATGGATATGCCCGATCAGTTTAATATGGCCGACATGTTCGGCAAGATGATGGAAATGCGCCAGAAGGTCGAGGAGGCGCAGGACAACCTTGCCCAGAAATCCGTCACGGCCGAGGCTGGCGGAGGCATGGTAAAGGTTACGGCGAACGGCCAACAGCGTATTACCTCGATCAAGATCGATCCGGAGGCTGTCGACGTTGACGATATGGAACTGCTTGAGGATCTGATCATCGCCGGAACGAACAAAGCGCTCGACGAAGCAGCACAACTCGCCAAAGACGAGATGAGCAAGGCAGCCGGCGGATTCCTGCCTCCGGGCATGGACCTCGGCAATCTTGGTCTGTAATCCATGATGCGCCATACGTCACGCTCGGTTGAAGCACTTGTCGAGCAATTTGCAAAGCTCCCGACGATCGGGCGCAAGACTGCCCAACGTCTCGCGTCGTACGTCCTGAAGATGCCGCGCGAAGAGGTTGCGCTGCTTGCGAAGGCACTGTTGGATGCGAAAGACAAGGTTCGCGAATGCTCGATCTGCTTTAATATCACGGACGCCGATCCATGTCCGATCTGCTCGTCAACCAGGCGGGACCGGTCGATGATCTGTGTGGTCGAGGAGTCCAATGACGTGTTGGCGATCGAGCGCACGAACGAGTACAACGGACTGTATCACGTCCTGGGAGGTGCAATCTCTCCACTGGATGGCATCGGTCCCGACGAACTCAAGGTCAGGGAGCTCGTCTCGCGTCTTGTCGGCCAATCGGATACGCCTGCGGATCGCGTAGCCGAACCTTCGCAGTCGCAACAGACGGCGGTCACTGAAATCATCCTCGCAATGAATCCGAATGTCGAAGGTGATACGACCTCCTACTACCTGTCTCAGCTCCTGGCACCCTTCAATATTCGCGTGACCAGAATTGCACGTGGTCTGCCGATTGGCGGAGACCTTGAATATGCCGACGAAGCGACACTCTCCCGCGCTTTTGAAGGCAGACTCTCACTCTAGGTCCGCCTGATGCTGGTATCGCGACGCGCAGCCTGGACGCTCCTTGGGCTGATACTGGCAATCGAGCTGGGTTACATCCTGTATCCCAGTATCCGCGTGTTCCTGGAGGGCTTGCGTCCATCCAACGCGACGCAGCTTTTTACCTCGTGGAACTCAGCCAACGTTCGGGCGCTGACGAACTCCGTGCTCGTCTCGATCGGATCCGTTGTTGGGTCAGGTATTCTGGGAACGACGCTCGCGTACACATTCTTCCGCTACAAATTCCCACTGAGACGCACGTTGATGGCCGTGGCCGCCGTCCCCCTTGCCCTCCCGCCGCTCGTCGGCGTCCTGGCGTTCCTCTTTCTGTACGGAGAAACAGGGATCGTCCCACGCGTCCTTCAGGCCGCATTCGAGCTCGACTCCGTCCCGTTCTCTTTTCGCGGATTGCCCGCCATTCTGCTGGTTCACGTCTACTCGCTGTACGTGTACTTCTACCTGTTCGTCATGGCGGCACTGCAGTCGATCGACCGGGGAGTCATGGAGGCATCGGCTGATCTGGGGGCGTCCCCGACGAGAACCTTCTGGCAGGTCGTGTTCCCCCAGCTTCGTCCAGCACTTGCCAGCGCCTCGCTACTCGTGTTCATGATATCGATGGCGTCGTTTACGGCACCGCTCCTCTTCGCCGGGACAGAACAGTTCCTCACCCTGCAGATCTACAACTACAAGACCAACGGGAATCTCGGGCTCTCCGCATCCGCATCTACGTTGCTGACGCTGATCTGCCTCGTCTTCCTGATCATTCTTGAATTCAACAATCGAAGGCGACTTACGGGAACGAGCTCCAAGGGAATTCAACCGCTGCCCCCGAGCGTAACCACGGGAATAAGGCGATATGCCTTCTTCTCCGTTTCCGTCCTGTTTCTTGCGTTCCTGCTGCTGCCCATCCTCACGGTCGTCCTGATATCGTTTGCCCGCGAAGGGTCCTGGACTGTCCAGATTCTGCCTGCCGCTTACACCGCCGCCAACTACGCAAAGCTCGTTGGAGACGCTTCGTTCTTTGAACCGATCCGAAACAGCCTGATCATGGCTGTAGCCGCAACCGCAGCGTGCACGGTGTTCGGGCTATTTGCCGGACTGCTTATCGAGAAGACGCGCGTGCCGATGCGTTGGCTGATTCGCGGACTTGCTGTGCTTCCGTTTGCGATACCGGGAACCGTCGTTGCGATAAATTTCATTCTAACTTTTGCTCGCCCGTCTTTCCTCAGCGCCGGTCAGATACTTGTTGGAACGTTTTGGATCCTGCCTCTGGCGTATTTTGTGCGGAACGTACCAATAGCCGTTCGCGCCGCGTTGGCCTCGCTTGAGTCATACGACGACCGACTGACGGAGGCATCACAAGACCTTGGCGCCGGAGCGCTGACTACGCTCCGACGGGTGGTGTTGCCCGCCATCACGCCGGGTCTCGTTGCTGGAGCGCTGCTGACGTTCGTCGCTGGACTCGGAGAGTTCGTCTCCTCGATACTCCTTTACATCGTAGACAACAAACCGATCAGCGTCGAGATCTGGTCGCAGCTCCGCATTTATGACTTTGGTGCGGCGGCCGCTTACAGTGTTTTTCTGATGCTCATCGTCGCGGGGTCAACGGTCGTGACGCGACTCGTTTCGAGGAGCGACCAGGCGCGAACGGCGTTCTAACCGTCGCGACCAGACAAGAATCATCTATCTGAACTGAAATGAAGATTGCGGTAATCGGAGGCGGAGCGATTGGCTCTGCCGTCGCGTACGATCTCGTGAAGCAGGATGAAACGGCAGAAATACGTGTATGTGATTCGCGGGCACATTCCCTTCAGCTGCTTCGCGACCTCATCGACAGTCCGAAGCTCCATCCGTACCAGGTCGACGGTCGCGACACCACAGTCCTGTCGCCAATCGTCGAGGATTGCGACTGCATCGTCGGATGCGCGAGCCCCGAGATCAATCTGAAGCTTGCCCTGCTGGCTCTGTCCGTGGGAAAACCCTTTTGTGATCAGGGCGGATCGGACGTCGTCTCGGAGAAGATTCTGCGACTGGACGCGGATGCACAAGAGCGCGGCGTCTGGCTGATCCCGGACTGCGGGTTGGCGCCCGGACTCGTCAATATTCTGTGCCTCCTCGGGGTCGAACAGTTTGACACCGTGGAAAGCGCGCACATCCGCGTAGGCGACGTTCCCCTTACGCCGACGCCGCCATTTAATTTTCGCGTCTCGACATCCGCCGAAAAAATAATAGAAGATTATTCCAACCCGGCGACCATGATTCTTGACGGCGAACCGACGACTGTCGAGCCGTTGACAGGAATCGAACCAATCTTTTTCCGAGAACCATACGGTCTGCTCGAATCGTTCTACACGGCTGTGAACATGCGCACCCTGTCGCAGCACCTTGCTGGGCGGGTTCACAATCTCGACCTCAAAACAATCAGGTGGCCTGGCCACGCTGATCAGTGGCGATTCGTGCTTGGGCTTGGCTTCGGCGAAAAACGTTCGATCGACCTGAAGACGCACCTCACCTATCGCGACGTCCTCATCCGCAGGCTGAGGCGGCTTCTTGGTGACGAGCAACCGGACGTGGTACTATTGAGGATTCTGATCAACGGAACGATCAACGGCGAACGCAAAACGCTTGTTTACGAGATGGTCGACACGTTCAACGACAGCGAAGGCCTCAGTGCCATTCGCCGGAGTACCAGTATTCCGACTGCCACCGTCGCCATGCAGCTTGCCAACGGACAAATCGACGGTGCGGGTGCCGCGCCACCTGAGCTCGTCCTTGACAAGCAGGCGTTCGTCGACGATCTCATCCACCGCGACATGTCCATCGACACGTCGTGGCACGACGGCTGGCTCATGGTTGCCGACATCAACGAGCGTTTCGCCTAGTGTCGCAGGGGGGCCGTTCGTCCCTCAGTCAAACCGGATTCGAAAAGGCAGTAACATCGACGGCGGTTCATCCGTAACGGATTCAGTTACCACGACTGAGCCCCATGGAAACCTCCGAATCCAGTCCAAGAAACGAGAAGCGACCGCGTACGCTGTTCGCCAGGCTGAGAGCGGGAATCGTTCGTTACTGGGCGATCCTACGGGACTCCGGCCGTTCGCGCCTCTCGCGCCTCGGCTACGTCGCTGCAGGCGGTGCCGGTGCCGGATTCTGTGGTTTCGCCCTACTCTGGATCTACCTTCTCCTCCTGATCCCGCTTACACCGGGGTCGACGAGCCTCGAGCGTGCCCGCCGCCAGGTGCCGAGTACTATTGTGACGGCAGACGGCAAGCTACTCGCGACGCTGCAATCGATGCATCGTGAGTGGCGATCGCTCGGCGATATTTCACCCTTCGTTGTCGACGCGCTCATCGCCACCGAAGACCATCGTTTCTACAAGCACGGCGGCGTCGACGGGCGGCGACTCTTGTCGTCGACCGTACACACGCTGACGGGAGATCCCCAGGGCGGATCCACACTGACGATGCAGCTCGCGAGGAATTTATATCCCGATCGCATCGGGAGCGCTCGCAGCTTCAACCGCAAGCTCAAGGAAATCGTCACCGCGAAGAAGATCGAGCGTCTGTATACAAAGGAGCAGATTCTCGAGACGTACCTGAATACGGTTCCCTTCCTTTACAATGCACGCGGCATCGAAATGGCCGCGCACACGTACTTCGGCAAGGATGCATCGGAACTTGACCTTGCGGAAAGCGCAACGCTTGTCGGAATGCTGAAGGGTACGAGCTACTACAATCCGATCCGCCATCCACAACGGGCACAACAGCGAAGAAATGTGGTTCTGATGCAGATGGTCAGAAACAACAGGCTCGACGAGGCCACGTACGAATCGATCCGCGACACGCCGGTGGAAGCGAAACTGCATCGGATGCGTCGACCTGCCCGAACCGCAAATCATTTTACCAATCGCGTCGAGATGATTGCCCGTTCGTGGGCGGACCAGAACGGCCGTGACCTGGAATCCGAGGGGCTGACGATCCACACAACGCTAGACAGCCGGTTGCAACGACTGGCCGAGCAGGCCGTTCGGCGGCAGTCAAATGCACTCCAAAACGTTGCCGATGTCGAGTGGTCACAGCGCAACGGTGAACCTTACTCGCGGGACATTCGTGACTACGCCGCGCGCGCGCGCCGCGTGAGGCCATTTGCCAACTTCTGGTCCGAGAAGCGCGATCTGGAAACCTCCTTTATTCGCGAGTCCCCGAACTATGCGAGGCTCGTCGCAGGCGGACTGACTGACTCCGATGCGATTGCGCGCATCAGAAAAAACCCCGGCATCATCGATTCGATCAGGACCGTAAAGACGCGTCTGGAGAGTGGCTTCATCGTCGTGCAACCCGGTACGGGTCACGTGCTTGCGTGGGTTGGAAGCCGCGACTACTTCAAGACACCGTTTGATCATGTCGCTTCGGCGAAACGGCAGCCGGGATCCACGTTCAAGCCGGTCGTCTATGCTGCGGCTCTCGAGCGCGGTTACAAGCCTGATGACCTGGTCCGCGACGAAGACGTAAACATTCGCGTGGGACGAAGCGACATCTGGCGACTTGCAAGCTCGTCCGATGACGAAGCCGGATATACGAGTCTGCGTGATGCGCTTGCAAACTCGCGAAATAACATCGCTGCCGCGCTGATCGCCGACGTCGGAATCAAGCGGACGGCACGACTGGCGAACAAGATGGGCATCGACGACAGTCCACTTGTGGAGGTGCCTTCGTTGGCCCTTGGAACGAGTCCGACGAGCCTGATCGAGATGGCAACAATGTATACGACGATTGCGTCGGACGGCATCCGGTATGAACCTGTGCTGGTGTCGTCGATCACCGACGCAGACGGCAATGTCGTTGCCGAGTTCACTGGTTCATCGGACCGAGCGTTGAGTGAGGAGAGTGCCAGACTATTGACCGACATGCTGCGCGATGTCGTCGACGAGGGAACGGCACGACGCATCCGCTACCAGTTTGGTATCGACGCGGACGTTGCGGGAAAGACGGGAACGACGCAGAACAACATGGATGGCTGGTTCTTTCTGATGCACCCCGATGTTGTTGCGGGAGCCTGGGTTGGATTCGATGATCCACGAGTAACATTCAGGTCAGACTTCTGGGGAGAGGGCGCGCACAACGCGCTCTTCCTCGTGGGCGACTTCTTCCGCGCCGGCACACGCAGCGGAACGATCTCGCGACAGCGTCGGTTCGAAGCGTCGCAGTATGAGCGTCGTCGCATCGAGGAACGGGACCGGAAAGGCGAAGCCCCGCGAACGCGCGGCGGGTCTGAGGAGTTTAACTTCAACGACTGGGTTGCATCCGCGTATGACTCGGCCGTTCGTGCACTTGCATCACTGTCCGCCGGGGCTGCAGGCGGATGGGAGCCGGAGTACGATAGAGCGCATCGATCTCCGGATCCGCTCCACGATCTACTGAATGGTTCTGATGACCTGGTGGAACGCACCGCCGCAAGTGACGACAATCGTGGCAGTGAACGCCGCAGTCGTCGTCGGGACTCCGCAACCGAGCCTGGAAGCGCGCCCGACCACGTACGAGGCCGCCCCGAGGTCCGTGCGTCGGGCAGAGACGAACCCGAATGGCGATGGGAGTGGGACGACGACGACCCGTTTGACGACGACACGTTTGCGATCCTTGAAGAGAAGTTGCGCGAGTACGAGAAAATTCGACGCGAGATCGATCGCAAACTGGAGCAACTGCGAAGAGAACCGGAGACGAGGGAGCTTGAGCGCGTACTTCGTGACGCCTATCTGGAAGAACGATCACGGAATCCCGGGCTTCGGCGCCTCGAGGACCGACTGGGGATCGCGATCGACGACGAAAGTCGCAGATAGACTGAGGGCGGCGCCCGTTTAGTGCTCGGTACTGGTGTGGTCCATCCGGATCTTCCATCCACTCGATTCCTTGTGCAACAGGAGCGTAAAGAGACCGGTCGCGTCTCCCCCTCCCGCCACCGAGCGCTCGAGGTTGAACCTGCCGAAAACGGATGCCCAGTTCGATCCGAGTGAAGCGATACTGAGGTCCGTAAACGTGAGCACGCCCATGGAATCCCGGGACGGGTAGCGGCGGTGATAATTCGCCAACGTTTCGGCCCAACCGTACGATACCGTTCCATTGGAGACGAAGCGAAGCGAGTCGCTTCTCCAATATCCGTCCATGAAACCTTCGATGTTGCCCGCGTTCCAATCGGCAACCTGTTGATCGAGGACCTGTCGAATCGATTGTTCGTCCTGGACGGTGGCGATACCTTCCGCTATGGCGTCTGGTTCGTATCGGCAGGCGATCATGCCTGCCGCGAAGACCAGCGCGAGAACGACAGGTGGAAACGGGATCAGGAGGCGGCTGGAGGTTGACATACACACTCGCATTTGGGGTCAGCATTATGGGATCAATTTCGGCAGAATTGTCAGAACAAACATCATTTTGACCTGTATGACGATGCCTGCACGCCGGCATTCTGTTATTGCGTCGCTCTGGTTCAGGGGCACGCGTTCCTGCCCCCGATACGGCGTGAACAGGCTTGAAAAATGCGGCCGATTCGGGGTACATTTGACCTGGTCCTGACCGATACTTTTCAGGACAGCCACCGCACGGACCACTCCGTTTCTGGCACCCAGCAGCAAAGCAACGCGCATATCGAGCATTTCGTTACCACCTCACTGCCTAAGAATGACCACGCCGGCTGACCAGGCCCGCGTGTCGTCAAGACAGACGCTGATTGCTCGTGCGCCACTCGCACCCCAAAGACCAATACGGCCCATCGGCAGGCCGCCGGCTCGCATCGTTGTCAACGATCGCGTTGTCCGTTGCGGCTGCGATCGTCCTGGTAGGCGCGTCCCCTTCGCAGCAGCGCAATGTGACCCGCCGCGGGCTGGTCGCGCCCGCCGACACTGACTCCGTTGTTGTTAACGGGATTCGGGTTGCCGTCACAGACACTGTCGTCGTGGATTCTGCCGCAGCGGACACCAATCGCGCGTCGCGCTACATCCCCCTCTTCCGACGGCCGAATCGAACGGCAGCCGTCGCCGATCGGTCGATCGCTCCCCTGGTGGGCAAGCTTCCGCAGCGGTGGAAAACGGAGGTCGAATTCGATTCATCGAGCGGTGGGTACGTCGCGCGCGAGCGAATCGGCGACCTCGACGTCAGAGATCCGATCTCCCTGGACCGGCACTCCTATCGCTCGATGGTGCTGCGGCGCAACCTTGACGAAAACTGGGCCGAACTCGTCGCACAAAGCGAACAACGACGACGCCAGAGCCGCCGCGGCGGACTCGGCTTCAACATCGTCGTCCCGGGCGGACGACAGAGCGCCTTCACAACGATCTTTGGCAAGCCCGACGTATCGCTGCGCGTGAACGGAAATGCCGACATCCGAGCGGGCTTCAATTACCAGCAAAGTGAGCAGCAGAGCATCTTCGGCCAGAAGGCCCGAATCGACCCCGAGTTCAAACAGGACCTTCAGCTCGGGATCAACGGAAGCATCGGCGACAAGATGCAGATCAACGTCAACTACGACACGCAGAACAAATTCGATTTCGAGAACAAGCTCGAACTCAAGTATACCGGATACGAAGACGAGATCATTCAGAGCATCGAGGCCGGAAACGTTCTGCTGAACACGCCTTCGAAGCTGATCCGGGGTGGGCAAAGCCTGTTCGGAATCAAGAGTGAGTTCCAGATCGGTGGCGTGCACCTGACCACGGTGATGAGTCAGCAGGAAGGTCAGGCGAGCAACAAGCAGATCTCCGGCGGTACGGAAGCGACGCCGTTCGAGATACGACCGATCGAATACGACGATGGCCGGCACTATTTCCTCGGCTACTACTTCCGCAATCGCTGGGAGGATGCACTTTCTGATCCCGGGCGAATCATTCTTGCCAACGGCTTCGAGCGCATCGATAACATCGAGCTCTGGCGATTCGACTCCGGATACAGGGTTGAAGAGGAAGATGTGCGTGAAGTTGTGGCGATGGTGGATGTTGGCGAATCATCCGACATACTCGATCTCGCAAACACCTTTACGAGCGCCGGCCCCGCGGACCTGCCGGGTCCTGCCCTTGATCAGTACACAGAGGAAGACCTCGCCATCCTTCGAGATCGAAACCAAAGTGCCGACAACTTCCTCGGAAGTTCGGGAAAGGGACTCAGCGAGCGATCCGACTTCCAGACCGGCCCGTTCAAGAGGCTCGAGAAGAATATCGACTACACTGTCGACGAGCAGCTCGGCTACATCACGTTGAATGCTCGACTGAATGAGGACCAGGCGATTGCTGTTGCCTATCGTTACTTTGTGAATGGTGCCCCTCGGCAGGTTGGCGACTTCTCGACCGACACCGGCGGTGCCGACGAAAATACGCGCCTCGTTCTGAAGCTGCTTCGCCCGCGCAGCCCGGAACAGCCCGGTCCCACCAGCAACCCCGCGGCGTGGTACCTCGAGATGCGCAATATCTACCGTCTCGGTGCGAGCCAGCTCAACTCGACGGGATTCGAGTTGAACATCGAATACGCACGACCCGGACAGGCTGCCCAGACGAAGATCCCCGCACTGAGCGGCAACCGAACACTGCTCGATCTCCTCGGCCTCGACCGACTCACGCAAGACGGCGCCCCCGGATCCGACGAAATCTTCGACTACGTAAATGGAATCACGATCGTCCCATCGAAGGGGCTTCTGATCTTCCCCTACCTCGAGCCTTTCGGCAGCAGGATCTCGGAGATCGCTACGGCCAACTCGACGGATCCGTCAGACTATGCCTTCCTCGAGTTGTACCGGCAGAAGAAGCAGAATGCGCAGACGATCACGAAGTACAACCTTTACCGGATTACCGGGGAGTACAAGGGAAGTGTTGCGAGCACGTACGACCTCAACAGTTTTGCCGGAATCGTGCCCGGATCGATCCGGGTGACATCGGCCGGCGCGGAGTTGACGGAGAACGTCGACTACATCGTCGACTACACTGGAGGCTCCGTCACCATCACGAACGACGCCTACCTTATCGAGGGTCGAAACATCGACATCTCGTTCGAAGAAAACTCGTTCGCACAGATACAGAAGAAGTCGCTGCTGGGCCTTCGCGCCGACTACGACCTCGACGAGCGACTGTCCCTAGGGGCCACCGGGATGCGTCTCAGCGAGAAGTCGCCGACCGACAAGTTTCGGATCGGCGAAGAGCCGATCTCCAACTTCATCTGGGGCGTTGACGGCTCGTTCGACTCAGACGTCGACTGGCTGACGCGCGCGATCGACAAGGTTCCGTTGCTGCAGACGAGACAGGCAAGCCGCATCACGTTGTCGGGAGAGTTTGCGCAGCTCAGGCCCGGACATACGCAGACCCAGGCCTTCAGCAGGAGTCGGCGCGACCTTCGGAAGGATGGTCGGGACTTTAATCGTGACGAGCTAAACGGAATTTCCTATCTCGACGACTTTGAAGGCTTCGAGACGACACTTCCACTCACGCAGCCCGGATCGTGGCGAATCTCGTCCGCTCCGGATTCTATCGGCATCGTCGACAACGCCGATCCTGCGGCCGACTCCCTTCGCACGAACTGGCGTGCATCGGGCGCATGGTATCGCATCAACAACAACACGCTTTCTGAAATCGACGCTCTTGCCTACAACGTCGACGCGGTTCGGACGATCGAGATCAACGAGGTGTATCCGGATAGGGAGCTGAACGGTCAGACGGATCGAACGCTCAGCACATTCGACTTCTACATCAATCCGCACGAACGCGGCCCGTACAACTACACGACCGATCTGAATTCGTTCATCAACAGCCCGCGGGACACCTGGGCCGGTATGATTCAGCGGATTCCGGACGGGTACACGGACTTCTCGACGAAGAATATTGAGTTCGTCGAATTCATCTTCCAACCGTTTGCGGAAAATCCGGCGAACATGGCGGATGCAGACGCCAAGCTCTACCTGGACCTCGGATTCATTTCGGAAGACGTCCTTCCAGACGAACGGCTGAACGACGAAGACGGGCTTTCAACAACAACGATCGATGAGTCTGCGATCAACGCGTGGGGACGCCGGCCAACAACAATCCCCGATAAGGTTGTGAAGCTTGACGAAACGAATCAGCGAACCGAGGACCTGGGTATCGACGGTCTCGCTTCGTACGGCGGAAATTACCCGGAGATTGGAACGGAAACGTTTCACTTCCGCCATTTTCTCGATGCCATCGATCCGGCGAACAACAATCCGTACTACCGCGCAGAGCGAGCGAGAAGTATCCTCGACCCGTCGGCCGACGACTTTCACTATTTCGGCGATGACAACTACTTCAAGAACGAAGATATCTATCCCGGGGGCGCGACGGTGCAACAGCGCTTTTCGCGATTCTTCTCGGGACTTGAGCTGAATGGTTTTGAGTCGCAGCGTGAGCTGGCAGACCGCGTTGACGTCGCCGACCGACGCGGCAACTCGCGGTATCCCGACTCCGAGGACCTCAACGGCAACTCAGCTCCTGACCTTCTCGACAGTTACTACCAGTACGCGATTCCGTTGAACAAGGACGAGCTCGACCGGCTCGCCGTCCCTTCTGAAGTCGACGACTACATCGTAACGGAAATCACGAGCCAGTCGGGCGAGCGTACTGGCTGGTACCAGGTTCGCATTCCCGTCAGGGACTTCACGCGGAAGGTCGGTGAGATACAAGACTTCACGCGGATTCAGACCATCAGGATGTGGATGACGGGTTTGTCGGATCCTCTTACCGTCCGATTTGCGTCGCTTGAACTCGTCGGCAGTCAGTGGCGCAAAGGAGCCTCGATTCCGCTTTACGATGAAGATCCGAATCGAACAGTGGTTGGCAACGAACCGACCATCAGCATCTCCAGTGTCAACAACGAAGAGAACAGCAGCGTCTACCTTCCCCCGCGAGGAACGGTGATCGCCGAAACGCGCCTTGCGAACGGGCAGCGGCAGGCGTCGCGTGAGCAGGCGATGGTGCTTCGTGTTGAAAACGTGGACCCGGGCCAACAGCTTGCGATCTACAAGCCGTTCACACAAGGGATCGATCTCCTGAAGTACAGCAACCTGCGAATGTTCGTCCACGCTCACGGCTTGCTGGGTGACGGAACGGCCATGGAGACGCTTCCGACCGATCTCGCACGATCAAAGGCGCGTCTCTTCGTTCGACTCGGCGCCAACGAGACGGGCGACTACTACGAGTATGAGCAGCCCCTTACGCCGAGCTCGGAAGTATCGGGAAATTCCGATGACCTCTGGCAAACGGCACAGCTCTTCAACGGCGAAACGATCGATCTCAACTCGGTGAACATCGAGATGAGTGCGTTCAACCAGCTCAAGGTTGAACGGGACCAGCGAAACGCTCCTACCGACTCCGTCTTCTGGAACGTCCTCGACGGTCAGGTGCGCGGGCCGGACGCGACGGACTTTGCCCCCCCGGGGACGCGTTTGGGGATCAAGGGAACGCCGTCCCTTGGACGAATCAACTCGATCGTAATCGGGATCCGAAATCCCTCAACCGATACGCTGGGTGTCGATCCGGCCAACGTCCTCGAAGACGTTACGGTCTGGATAAATGAAATGCGCGTATCGGGCTATGACGAGTCGAACGGCTGGTCTGCCGTTGCCGCGGCCAATGTCAAACTCGCCGACCTCGGTACCGTCGATGCCCGCTTCTCGACGCAGACGGATGGTTTCGGCGGCCTCTCCAGTACGCTGGACGACCGCGAACAGAATAACCTGCAGAGCTGGAGCGTGACGAGCACGCTGAATGTGGATCAGCCGATTCCCGAACGATTCGGCTGGAGTATACCGGTGACGCTGCAGACATCTTCGAACACCAGCGAACCGCGGTTTTCGCCAAGCACCGGGGACATCCGAATCGATGACATCATCCAGCAGATCGAGACCCGCGACGATCTGACTCCGGAAGAGCGAAAGGCACGTCAATCGTATGTTCGCGAGGCGTCGTCGACCAAGCGACTGTCGAAGTCCGTGTCGGTGAGGGTTGGCAAGAGTGGATCCAAATCCAAGCTCCTTCGCAACACGGTGGACGGACTGGCCGCTTCGTACTCGTATTCCGTCTCGGAGGCGAGCAACCCGTCGCAGACGATGCAGGATGACTGGAAGTGGTCGGGATCCCTCGGCTACCGGTTCAATTCGCGGAAGCCGCGCACCATCAAGATTTTCGGTCCGCTGGAGGGGATTCCCGTCATCGGCGTTCTCGGAAAGCTGCGGTTTAACTACCTGCCGTCGTCGATCAGTCTCAACGCGAGCGCCAATCGAAGTTATGGTGTGTCCCAGGACCGGACGCCGTCTATCACGTTTGAACAGAACGACTCGATACTGAATTTCCTCGACAATCCACTGCGCCAGCGCCATACGTTCTCCCTGAGCCGTACGACTGCGTGGCAGTACAACCCGTTCCAGTTCCTGAATCTCGGCCTCGACACGAATACGGGGCAGAGCATGAACGCGCTTGGTGTCCGAACGGTCTGGTACCAGTACGGGCTGGATGATGAGACGCGCACCGAAGTTCCGGAATCAGCCGTCTTACCGGATAGCGTCGCAGCGGCAAACGGACTCGCCTTTCAGGATGAGATCGTTGTGCGGCCGGCGGCGCGGGTGCTGGGCGACGCGATCAACGGAAGTGATCTCTTCCGAACGAACCAACACACGCAGCGCTTCAACGCCACGCTTCGGACGAGCTTCAACAAGTCGAAGGCGCTCAACTGGATCGATCTTCAGGATGTTGCCTACACCGCGCAGTTCAACTGGCAGAACGGTGCCGAAGGGCGTAACGACGGCGCGTCGCTGGGCAATCAATACGATATCCGTACCGGCCTCTCTCTCAAGATTCAGGAGTTATTCCGCAAATTCGAGTTTTACAAGAACCTTGAGCAGGCTGAAAAAGATGCCGAACGCGAACGCGAGAACGAACGCCGTGAACGAGACGCCGCACGCAAGAAAGCCAAGGAAGATCGGGCGAAACGCCGTGAGGCCGAGAAATTGGAGATGGAAGCAGCAAGGCAGCGTGCCGACTCCCTGGGCATCAAACTGAAGGACCTGCTGAAAATGGAGGCCGACTCACTCGCGGCCCAGGAAGCAGCGGCCAGGGCGCAGGCGGTGCTTGACAGCGTTGCAGCTGCCAACGCGGCACCCGACTCCCTCGTCAGCCCCGATTCGGCGGCTGTAATCGACAGTCCGGCGCTTGCGGACTCTACCTTGGCAGACTCCGTGAAGTCACCGCGGCTTGCTGAAGGGATCGCCCGTCGAGCCCGGCCAAAGGGTGCGGCCGAACCCGCCGATGAAGCGACTACGGAGGCCGAAACTGAATCGAGAGGCGGATTTCGGATACCGCTTCCAGATCCCGTTTCGATCCTCCGTCGGACTGTACTGGCAATTACCGGGATTCGAGACCTGAACGTCACGTACAGCGGATCTCATTCGTCACGCTCCTCCAACGTCGGAACGCAACTGAACGACGGTACCGTCGAAACACCCTACAGTCTCTTTGACCGAATACTGAACGGCCGAGGCCCTTCACTCGGCTACCGATTCGGATTCAACCGAACGGTCGACAGCAACGACCGTGTCTTCTCCGAGGGACTCCAGGTTTCGGATGCGCTCACGGACGCCCACCGCTTCCAGGGACGGACGTCGCTGAACCCAAGCCGCTCCCTGACGATCAACCTTTCGTGGCAGGCCGACTATTCCGAGACCCAGACAGCTACCCTTCGAAACGAATCCGGAACGACCTTGCGTACGGAGACGCTGTCGGGCACCAACAAGTCGTCAGTGTGGGTCTTCAAGCCAAACTACGTTGACCTGGTACAGCGGCAGCTCGACACCTACAACTCCGACTTGAGCAGGTCAAACGACCCGACAACTGTCGGCGACGCGGACGGTGACGGTCGGGTCGTCTTGACGAACCGGTCGGTCGCACAGGACTTCCGACAGGTATTCGGCAACTCATCGATCACGGTCGACGGTCGGAATCTCATGCCGCTTCCATTGCCGAACTGGACAATCAACTACACCGGTCTCGGGAAGTGGCCGCTGCTTCGGCGCCTGGTGCAGTCGGCAACAATCCGTCACAACTACAGCTCCGACTACGGATCCGACTTCCGAACAAACTCGCTCGCGTTGACGGAGAATGCGGACAGCAGCTCCTTCTCTCTCGGCTCTCAGACCATCGTCTTCAATCTGCCGGACATCGAGACCGGTGCCATCCGGGTGAATCGACGGTACACGCCGCTCATCGGATTTGATTTCACGTTCAAGAATCGCCTCCAGGCAAACATCGGATTCAACCGAAGTAACTCGTACTCGCTCAGCACGAGTAACTTCGACATCAACGAAAGTTCGACCAGCGAGCTCACCGCGAGCATCACGTATCAGAAGACAGGCCTGAAGCTGCCGTTCTTCAAGGGAAAGAAACTCAACAATCGCGTCAGCTTCAGTCTTTCATTTGCGCGCTCCACGACCGACGACAAACGCTACCTGCTTCGAAAGGCGTTGGTTGAAGCTGTCTCCGACCCTGCGTTCAAGGCATCGGACGCATTGACCGGCGATCTCGTGTCTGAGATCACTTCGAACATCCGAACCACGATTTCGCCGCAGATCTCGTACACGTTCAGCAATCGCGTTTCGGCGAACTTCGTCCTCAGCGTTGTGGACTTCCAGGGTGACACCCGGCAACCGTCCAGCCGGAACATTAACGGCACGTTCAACTTTCGAGTTAACATCTCGGACCGTTAATCAGCAGGACTGGTCGATCACCGCGTGAACGAACTTGTCTACATCTCTCTGGGGCGACAGCCGTACAGGGAAACCTGGGACCTGCAGAAGCAGCTTCAGCAGGAAATGATTGCGAACAAGCGAGCCGATCCTCCGATTCGGTCACCGCATCTTCTGCTCCAGGTCGAGCATCCGCCGGTTTATACACTCGGAAAGAGTGGCGACGACAAACACCTGCTGCTTGGTGACCAGCGCCTAGCACAGATTGGTGCGACCTTCGAACGAATTGACCGCGGCGGCGATATTACATTCCACGGGCCCGGTCAAGTGGTGCTGTATCCGATCCTCGACCTTGACCGCATTTTTACCGACCTGGTCCGCTACCTTCGGACGCTCGAGACCGCGGTGATCGCGACCCTGGCTGACTATCGCATCGAGGGGCGTCGTGTTGAAGGCCGAACGGGTGTCTGGGTCGGTCCGGACGAGCGCGGCCCGGAGAGAAAGATCTGTGCGATGGGAATCCGCTGCAGCCGCTGGGTGACGATTCATGGCCTGGCGCTCAACGTAGCAACTGATCTGTCCTATTTCGACCACATCGTTCCGTGCGGCATCCGGGATGCCGGAGTGACTTCCATTCAGAACGAGCTTGGCGAATCGCCCGCCGCGGAAGACGTCGGCGGCCGCGTGGCGGTGCATCTTGCGGCAGAATTAGGCCTGAAATTGAGCACGAATCCAACCCGGGATCCGTTGCACGTGCGCCAAGCCTTTGCATCGGGCAGGAGTTTGTCGATCTAGTTCGCAGGGAACGCAACCGCAGCGATCGCGGAACGTTTGAGCAGTGCGCCGCAGGGGAAGTTGTCCTCGGGATCCGGCGACAATCATTAAACTGGGACTGATCGATGGCAGCATTCACACCGGAAACATTTGGCAAGAGACTGTTGACAGAAGCGCTCTTCTACGACGAGGAATACGGCGCTATCGGAACGGTCAGCCTGATTGATGAAGTCTCCGCGCGCGAGATGTTTATCGCTGCCTATGTGCCGGATGAGCAAATCTTTGTTGTGGAGTCTGCGACGGACTGGGAGGTAGTCGAGGAAGGTGACGACGAAATTGGATACGCCCTTGCTGTCGACTCGGACGAACACGGTACGTTTGATTTCCCTGAAGAAGCCGCCGACGAATTGCTCAAACTTGCTTCGACGTACGACCTCGTCCCCAGCATCACGTTAATCTTCGAAGCGGAGGAGTAGCGTTCTTCGGATCTGCGTCAGTGACTCGATTCGCGCCCGGCGTGGGTCGGTGGTTTCAGGAATCCGATTGTGAGAAACACCCATCCGGCAATAAGCGACGCTCCGCCAAGAGGAGTGACTGGTCCGAGGAAATTCCAGTGCAGCAGGACGAGTCCGTAAAGACTTCCCGAGAACAGGACGATCCCAATCAGGAGCAGACGGGCGGCTCCGAGGAACCACTTCGACGACGTGTCTTCGGCAAACCGGATTGCGACCAGCAGCGCAACCGCGTGTATCATTTGGTACCGCGTGCCCGTATTAAACGTCGCGAGAGCTGGTTCGGAGATGATGCCGCGAAGTGCATGGGCACCAAATGCCCCCAAAGCGACAGACAGGGCACCGAGTGAGGCCGCTGCCGCGTAGTAGAAGCGGAATTTCGCCTTATCGGCAGATTTGTTTTCGGTACGGGCCATGAATGCGATTTCACGGTTTTCTTGTTTGACCAATCGTCTGTAAATTGGTGTCTGTTTCTAAGGCATTGGCGTACAGGGATCACCCAACCAAATCCCCTCCCTCGCTGCCGATGCCGGAACCGGACGCGGTGTCGCTCCTGGTCCGACGCTGCTTTCCCCGGTTTGATTCACCCTAACACGACAGGAGGAAAAGCATGGCACTCTATCGAAGTGTCGTAAAGTGGTTCGACGCGAAGAAGGGCTACGGCTTCATAGAGAATACGGAAGGTGGACCTGATATCTTCGTCCACTACTCGCAGATCGGAAACGAAAAGCGCTTCAAGACTCTCCGTACTGGACAGACAGTGGAGTACGAACTGCAGGACGGGCCAAAGGGTCCCCACGCGGTCAATATCGTACCTGTCGACGACGAGCCGGAAGGAAGCTAAGGACCTCGCTTCCGGCGACTTTCGCAAGGCACTTCCCTGATTGTATTTCGGTCCGCAAGAGGCTATCTTTTTTACTACAAGATCACCTCAATCCGGCCCCTGAACGGTCGGCTGCGCATGGCCCAGGCCCTCACTCGCGAAAACGTCGAACTCATTGCGGAAGCTCTGGGAGTACCAGCCCAGGGTTCCGATACGTCTGTCCGATTCGAACTGTCGCACGACGGTACTGCGCGCACGCTGACTGTCGAGCTGTACTTTGCGCTGGAACTGCCCAAGGATCTCGAGACTGCCGGAAAGGGTGTCCTCGTTTCGGTGTACGGAACCAATTCGTTTCTTCAGTTGCATCGGTGCACACACTTCATAACCAGCAAGGAACTGGGCGAAGTGATCTTCTTCGCACGCAATAACGGGATCACGAACGGACTTGTCGTAGAACGGGAAGCGGCGTGCTCCCTGCATTCAAACGTGGACGATCGTCTGCTGAGCGCCGACTTCATGGCGCTCCCTCCGCAGCTCGTAATGTCGACGGTCGCGCTCTCACTAACGGACACGTTGTTTGATGACCTTGGTTGATGCGGACGGGCGGCCGAAAGAGACGCTAGACCAGGTGGAAGTCGAGGTCTTTGTCGATCACGCGCACCTCAGCGTGTCCGGCGACAGTGTGCGCGCCGCGGTTCAGCAGATTATCGGCAAGCACGTCGAGCGCGGCGGTGACCCTTTTGCCTCTGTTGGAATCGTGCTCGCAAACCGGGGCGCCGTTCACCGACTCAACAAGGAGTTCTTGAGTCACGACTACCCCACAGACGTGATCAGCTTTCGCCTCACTGACTCCCCACCACACGAGGGGGAAGTCTACGTGGATCTTGATACCGCGAATGAACGATACGCGGAATTTGGTTCGACATTCGAGATCGAGGCACTTCGCTACGTGATCCACGGCACCCTGCACCTGACGGGCATGGACGACTCGCTCCCTGAACTACGCGAGGCCATGAGAATTGCCGAAGACGAGATCCTCGCGTCGCTCAAGACCTGAGCCTGACCGGTCGATTATTCCAGTATCCGGACGGTTGACAATCTACCATCCAGGCGCTTCATTGAATTGAATGGGCGACCCGGATCGAACGATGGAATCCACTTTCCGGAATGCTCGTATGATATCGAGGAAGCTTGTAGTAGGTCTTGTGACTGTAGACGAGACTGCGTTTCGAGGATCTACTTCGGCTCAGATGTAGAATCGAGATGGAGGACAACTCTCATTAACCAGGCAATTCTCCTATGGAAGTCAGAATCACGTCGCGTCGCTTCTCACTTGGTGAATCCCAGAAGCGAGAGATTGAAGAGAAGGTTTCGAAACTGACTCAGTACTACGATGGAATAACGGACACGCAGGTCATACTTGATCACAGCAGCAGTTCGTCGAGCAGCAAGATCGCCGAACTGAATGTGAACGTGTTTCGGCAGACGCTGGTCTCACAGGCCGAGGGCGACACCATCGAATCCGCAATGGATGCCGCGGCCGAACGGATGCGCCGGCAACTGATGCGTTACAAGGAGAAGCTGCGCAGCAAGAACAAGGACTTCATGCGGTAGATCATCCGTCGATGCCGCCCTCACGCATATTGGCGCAATCTGGCGACAACCTGTTTCGCATGCTTTGCCGTCTTCATGATATAGAAATGTAGACAGGGTACGCCGGCCGAAATGAGTTCGCCCGCCTGCTTGACTGCCCACGCGATTCCAATCTCTGAAACGTGGCGATCATCGCATGCGTCTACCTCCTGCGACAATTCTTCGGGAATGTCGATGTAGAAGTTCGCAGGCAGCAGACGCATCTGGCGCTTGGAGGCGATGATTTTCAGTCCCGGAATGATCGGAACCGTAATTCCGGCTGCGCGACAACGATCGACAAACTCGAAGAAGTAGCGATTGTCGAAGAACATCTGCGTCGTAATGTAGGACGCGCCCGCTTCGACCTTCTTCTTCAGATTGGCGATGTCCCACGAGATGTTGGGCGCCTGAAAGTGCTTCTCGGGATAGCCGGCCACGCCAATGCAGAAGTCTGCCGGTGCGGGATCTATCAGGGGCTCGAGATACTTCCCGGCATTCATGTCGGAGATCTGGCGGACGAGATCGACAGCGTATTCGTTGCGCGAGCGGCTCGCCGGGATCGGTTTTGAGTACCCGCTCTCGTCCCCTCGCAGCGCCATGATGTTCGTGATGCCGAGGTAATTGAGTTCGATCAACGCGTCCTCGGTTTCCTCTCGTGTAAAGCCTTCGCACAGCAGGTGCGGAACCGTCTCAATGCCGTAGCGGCCGCGGATGGACGCGCACAACCCAAGTGTGCCGGGACGCTTTCGCTTGACGCGGCGACGCCACGTTCCGTCCGGCATCTCCTCATAGTCCACTTGCGCACTGTGACTCGTCACGTCAATGAACGGAGGATCGAACGGGGCGAGCTCCTCGACAATGTCGAGAATCTCGCGGATGGATCCACCGCGTGCCGGCGGGATAATCTCGTACGAGATCAGCGTCTCCTTCCGGTTATCAAGCAGTTCGGTTATCTTCATTGAGGGTATCGGACGAAACGGTAGCGTGTATCGGCCGGTCTTTCAGAGTAAGTCACGTGCACCAGACGCCTTTAAATACGAAATGACCGGATTTGTTTTTGCATCCGTCGAGGAGGCAAGACCGTTCCTCAAGAATTACGGCAGGGGCCGCTTCGACGGTCTGGCTGAGGATGAGACCGTGCAGGACGATTCCATTCTCGTAACCATCATCGGCGTCGGCAAAATCAAGGCCACACTTCGCACGGAAAGACTCCTGCGTCAACAAAAGCTGCAGCGACTTATTCATGCAGGCACCGCGAGGGCACTCGTTGAGGACCTGCCGGAAGGAACACTCGTTTCAGTAGGTCAGGTTTTCGAGGGCGACAGGGTCGAACTCTCCGCTCCAACGTATCCGCGGATGCCCCTGGACAACCCGTTCAAGTCGATCGTCGAACGGCGTCTGGTGACGCAGGACCACAGCGTCAAGGAAGGAAAGGATCTCACCTACTGGCAGCGAATCGCGGACATCACGGACTCGATCGGCTATCCGCTCGCCTATGTTGCCGCTACGCACGGCGTGCCCTGCTCGATCGTAAAGTTGGTTACGGGACTCGCGACGGTGGAGGACGACCCGCGGTCTCCGGCTGCGGAGGCGGCGTACGAAGCCCTCTCGACCTTTCTGATGGACACGGCCGTTCCCTTCACCAGGGAGTAGCGGCAGTCACGCCCTGAATCTGGCTAGAAGCGCTTTCAGTTCCGGCGAGTCCAAAGCTCGTCGTGCCAGAGTGAAGGGATTCCCGATGATTTGTCGTATCGAAGCTGGTACGACTTGGCGTAGCCCGATGCAACCTGCAGGCCCAGTTCGTCCTGTATGGTAGCAGATCCTACGCGGATTGACGACGCGGCGGCCTCACGAATGCGGCGTCTGGCCTGCAGTGCGTACTGCTCTGCTGCGTGTGTGTCCTCGAAGCGGCATATCCGCGAAGTGGTAAACACCACCCACGAGATCATGCAGAACACGATCGGTATCGCGACGAGCGTGAGGAAAAGAAGCATCTCTAAGAAAGCCTTGGGAAACAACCACTTGCCCAAACCGGTGGATCGACACGGGATTCTTGTCGATTGGCACTAGCGCGCGCCGCAGGGAAAACGAGCGCGAGCGGCTGTCTGAATGGAAGAACTTAGGCGATCAAGAGGCAAAACGCGATACTGCTTTATGCAAATTCTGTTAAGCCTCAGCGGACCTAGTGGCCCGATGCCGGCATCTCAGAGGCTGCGGCGCCGGCATCGGCCGGAGCCATTTCGGCGCTTTGTTGCCGCTGTTGATCCGAGATCGGGACCCGATCCACGTTCGACAGATCACCGCGGTAAGCGGTATCGAAGAGCGTGAAAATCAGAAAAATCGAGACAAACAATGCGCTCAATCCGATCACCAGCGCATTCACCTTGTTGTCCCATTTGACGGCCATAAACACCGTCACGACGAGCATCATCTTAACGACGGCGATTGCAATCGCGACCGGCACGTTCAGTGCGCCAAGATGGACTCGAGAGACAGCAACCGTGAGGATCGTCAAGAGAATCAGTGAGCCGAAGACCTTGATCAGCAGAGACTTGGGCGTGATGTGGTGACCGTGAGACGCGTGATCCATTGCAGACTTTTGGAGGAAGCGTTAGAGTGAGCGGACCCGAAGGTCGGCGATCGATTCCGCTTGGGCCTAATTAAATGCCTAATTAAATGAGGTACAGAAGCGGGAAGAGGAAAATCCAGATAATGTCGACAAGGTGCCAGTACAGTCCCGTCAGCTCGATGGGTGTGTAGTACTGCGAATCGAAGTGCCCCTTCGCCGTCCGGATGGCGATCCAGGCGATCACGCCCATCCCGACGAGCACGTGAACCCCGTGGATGCCGGTCATGACGAAGTAGATCGAGAAGAACTGAGGCGCATACGGCACGTCAAACGGGGCGTAGTGTTCGCCATGCGGCGCGAAGTGCGCCCCGGGAAACACGCCGTGCTCAAACTTCGTGGTGTACTCGATGTATTTGACGACCATGAACGCGGCGGCGCAGATCAGCGTGATCACGAGGTACATCACCGTCGCTTTCTTGTCGCTCTTCTGGATCGAATGGATCGACATCGCCACCGTGAACGAAGAACCCAGCAGAACGAGTGTATTAAAACCGCCGAGCCGCCAATCCAGCGCGCCGCTAAGCAGGTCAAACGTCTCCGGGTGCCATACGCGATAGACCGTGTACGCTACAAACATCCCCGAGAACAGCAGGACTTCCGTCACAAGGAAGATCCACATCCCCATCTTCGAGGCGTCGAATTGCTGATCCATCGACGCGAAGTGATGCTGCTGCTTTGGATGGTGCGCAGCATGTGTTACCGGTGCTGACATGTCGTACTGATTGCGGTTACAGAAAGAACTTGCCGAGGACGCCTAGTGACGCGACTCAGACAGTTCGGGTTCAGAGGTCTGTGCGGCGCCGTCACCACTGACACGGGCGAGCGCGTGATAGTCGTAGGGGCCGTGCGTGACGATCGGCTGCTCGTCGAAATTATGCGGAGACGGCGGCGACGCAGTATGGGTCCACTCAAGCGTTGCGGCTCCCCAGGGGTTCGATCCCGCCTTCTTGCCCTTCATCAAAGAGTGGATAAACGTAAACAGCACGAGGAAAAGACCCGAAGCGAGGATCCACGATCCGACAGTCGAGATCTGATGAAGCGCCTCGTACTGAATCTGGTAATCGTAGTACCTGCGCGGCATTCCCTTCGTGCCCAGGACAAACTGCGTGAAGAACGTCACGTTGAAACCGATGAAGATCAGGACGGCCGCGATACTCCCCATGGTCTCGTTGTACATCTTCCCGGTGATCTTCGGCCACCAGTAGTGGAGTCCGCCGATTGCGGCGATGACCGTCCCTCCCATCATCACATAGTGGAAGTGCGCCACAACGAAGTACGTGTCGTGAAGATGGATGTCGAGCCCCAATACACCGAGCGCCACGCCGGTGAGTCCACCAATCGTAAACAGGAACAGGAAGCTCAACGCGTACAGCATTGGCGTCTTGAAGGAGACCGAGCCGCGGTACATCGTTCCGACCCAGTTGAGGACCTTCACGCCGGTCGGGATGCCGATCAGGTAGGTGATCAGGGAGAACACGATCGACGAGATTGCGGACTGTCCCGAGACGAACATGTGGTGTCCCCAAACGAGGAATCCGAGAAATGCGATCGCTACCGAGCTCAACGCAACAAACTTGTAACCCTGCACCTCGTGCCGCGAGAAGACGCCCATCAGATCTGAGATGATACCGAACGCAGGCAGAATCATGATATAGACGGCCGGGTGCGAATAGAACCAGAAGAAGTGCTGGAAGAGGATCGGGTCACCGCCGAGGGCAGGATCGAAGATGCCAATCTGCAGGGTCTTCTCAAGCAGCAGAAGCAGCATCGTGATGCCGATCACGGGAGTCGCGAGCACCTGCACGATGCTTGTCGCATAGATACTCCAGACGAACAGTGGAAGGCGGTTCCACGTCAACCCGGGTGCACGCATCTTGTGGATCGTGACAATAAAGTTCAGACCGGTGAGGATGGACGAAAAGCCGGCGATAAATACCGCGAGCGTCATGAAGATGACACTTGATCCGAGCCGCGCCGAGTAGGGAGTGTAGAAGGTCCAGCCCGTGTCGATGTTGCCCGCCAGGATCGCTGTCACAACAAGAACGCCACCAATCAGATAGATGTAGTAGCTCGCAAGGTTCAGCCGTGGGAAGGCGACGTCGATCGCTCCGAGCTGCATGGGCATCACGAAGTTGCCCATGATCGCCGGAACCGATGGAACAATGAAGAGGAACACCATCAGGATCCCGTGCAACGAGAAGAACTGATTGTAGGTATCCGGTTTCATCAGCGTTTCGCCGGCGGTAAACAACTCCGCACGAACCAGCAACGCCAGGACCCCCGCTACCAGGAACACGATCGAGATCGTGACGAGGTAAAGAAGCGCGATACGCTTGTGGTCCAGCGTGAGGAGCCACGACTTGATCGACTTGTCGTGATTCAGGTAATTCTTCGGCACCGACGTATCAATCGACGCCGGAACGGCCACTGTCTCGCTCATGAGTGCTACTTGAGGGTCTTGATGTACTCAATGATCTTCGTCACGTCGTCGGGCCGCAGCGTCGTACCGTACGACGCCGGCATCACGTTCGGATACGACTCCACGATCTCGGATCCAGGCTGCATAATGGACTGACGCAGGTAGTCTTCATCCGCAGTACGCGTCGTACCGTCCGCAAACGTACGCGAGCTGCCGAAGAGGCCCTTGAATGTCGGGCCGACGATTCTGGAGCCATCGATCGAGTGACAGGTGTTACAGCTGTTCGCCTTGAACAACGATTCGCCCTGCACATCCAGCGGGCGGTCGTCGCCTGCGTTCAGCCAGGCTTCGAAGTCTTCCGGTTTATGGACGATAACCTTTGCGAGCATGCCCGAGTGCGATGTCCCGCAATACTCTGTACAGAACACGTCGAAAGAGTCGACCTTCGTAGCCTGAAACCAGACCGAGGAGTATCGATTCGGCACCACGTCCTGCTTCACCCGGAATTGCGGGATAAAGAAGCTGTGCAGGACATCCATGCTCGTCGAATGAACCTTGACGGGCTTGCCTTCCGGCACGTGGAGCTCACCCGTTACCTGCTTTCCGTTCGGGTACGTGAAGTCCCACTTCCACTGGCTCGCGACCGCTTCGATCGTGTAGGCGGTTGGCGGAGCGATGTTCATCTTCAGGTACGTTTTGAAACCGAACGTGAAGACAACCATCGTGAGGATGAGCGGGATGAAGATCATCGCCGCCTCCAGGAACCGATTCTCGTGGACGATGGGTGGAACGTAAGACTCACGCGTCCGCCGATACTTGATAGCGAAGTACGCCATCGCCGCGACGACTCCGATGAAGATCACGACCGAGATCCAGTACACGAGGTAGAAGAGTGAATCCACCTCGCCCGACATGGTCGAGGCTCCCTCCGGCATCCAGAAGGTTCCCATGCTTACTGACTGTTAGTTACTGCTTGTTGATCAAGTGTGTGCCGCAGGGGCGGCGTGTCCTACTCGAGCTGACTGCGAGGACGCCCGGCGCTCCCGTCGTCGGAGCCCGACAAACAGAAGCACCAGAGCGGCGATCATCAATCCTCCACCAAGCTTCATCAGGCGCGTCGCCTGGAGGACATAACCGCTCACGGTCGCATCGTACTGAAAACAGAAAAGGATCAATCGGTCAAGGCTGGTACCGATCGTTCCTTCAGAGGCCTCCACGAGGGCATTGCGAACGTCTCTCGGGGGATACTCGATTCCGTAAAGATAACGAGTAATCTTTCCGTCCGGACCGACAAATATAAGAACGGCTGGATGGACAAACTGCTCTGCCTGCTCGATCCACTCGAACTTGAAGCCCGCTGCGTTCGCCAGCTTCTCGATATTCTCCTCCTTTCCCGTCAGAAAATGCCATCCAGCGTCAGTACCGGGCCTGCCAACCTGCGATACGAAACGCTCTTTTGCGCGGCTGGCGAGATCCGGCGTTTCATTTGCTGCGATACTGACGGTAATGACATCGAACTGATCCCCGGGCATCCAGTCCATCTTCGACAATGTCTTGGAGACACCGTCAAGTACGACACTGCAGAGCATTGGGCAGTCGTGGTACGCAAAGCTGAGAATGACGGGTCGCCCGCGGTTGAAGAGATCACCGATAACAAGTGAGTCACCTGTCTCGTTCGCGAATCGAACGTCCATCGGCAAGTAGTCGCCAAGGTGCTCGACGACTCCGGCCTTTTCATACGTGGCACCAAGCCTGGCGTCGACCTGCGCCGAACCGCTGCGTGCCAGTGAAAAAGAAAGTGCCGCAACCACGAATATGGTTGACGGCATCGGAGCTGCTTGCCTGAAAAACTGCATTTCTACCGTTGGGACGCGTCCTGTCGAAAATCACACACGTCCTGATATGCGGCAACGCCGCAATGTGTCCCGTTGAACTATTTGGGCAGGACGTTCGAGATTCGACGATCCGCGTTTTGCTTCTCCTGCGCAACCATGATGTCGATGGCGCGGTCGACCGGAATCTGGTAGACGCCCGCGGCACGGTCAACGACTCGATAGTTATTCAGCTTCGTAGCCGCCTCCGCCTCTGCGTTGTCCTTTACCGGAAAGCCCGATTCGACCGTGGCCTCCATTTCGTAGCGGATCACGTTGCGGTTCGCGATCGGAAAGATGAGCAGCACGGCAGCCACGATCGGCAGGATGACGCGCGTCGTTACCATAACAACGATCGGCCCGACTTCGAGCCCTTCGGGCTCAGCGGCAATGTGCAACTCGTGTCCTGATTCTTCCATTCTGAGATTCTACTTGCTCGATTTCGGCTGACTGACGCTGCTGCCTATGTGGCAAAAACGATTGACTTCGCGATGTTCGGGTCGTTCTGCGGAACGAGGCTGTGCCGATTCAATCGGTACATGAAAGCACTGAAAAAGATGCCAAGCAGGCCAATCCCTGCCGCAAGCGTAATCCAGCTGATGCCTGCTTCCGGCGAATGCGTCGGCATAATCAGCCAATGCATATCAAACCAGTCCATCAGGACGAACCAGATGGCGACGCCCGCAAGCAGCGTTCCATTGCGCTTGACCGTCCGGGCGAGCAACACCCAGAAGGGCACCACGAAGTGAAAGAGCAGCAAGATCGCCGAGTGCGTCTGCCATCCGTGTTCGAGTCGCTCCCGATACCACAGCGTTTCTTCCGGAAGATTGCCGTACCAGATCAGCATGTACTGCGAAAACGCGATGTATGTCCAGAATACCGTGAATCCGAACATCAACTTGCCGAGATCGTGGTAGTGCTCCTCCGTCACAACGCCGTTGAGTCCGTTGCTCTTCTGCAGCAGCACGGCCGCGAGCGCGATAACAGCATGTGCCGTCCAGAAGGACGCCGCGAAGAAATAAACGCCGAAGATTGTCGAGAACCAGTGCGGGTCCGTCGACATCACGAAATCGTACGACGCGAAGGCTGTTGAAACAGCAGTGAACGCCAGGCCGATGGCGCTGATCTTTCGCTGCCGGGCCGGAATCGAAGGATCGGCGTCAACATCCTGCCGCAGTGACGTTCGATAGAGAAGGAACGATAGCAGTGTCCAGCCGCCGAGGTAGATCACTGCGCGCACGATGAAAAACGGCACGTTGAGATACGATTCCTTTCCCTTCAGCACCGGATCGAAATGCGGGCTGGACGGATCCATCACGTCGTGATGCGCCCAGTGGTAAAGGTCATGCATCCCGAAGAAGATCGGAAGCGATAGAAGGGCGAGCAGCGGGAACGACCAGGTCAGGCTTTCCGCGATACGCCTCACGACGACCGACCAGCGAGCTTTGGTGAGATGCTGGATCAGGACGAAGAACAGCGCGCCGAGTGCAATTGTCAGGCACGTCGTCCAGCCGACGAGATACGAAAAGAAGAACTGTTCACGGTCGACCGACAGCCCGACGAGAGCAACTGCAAGACCGGCAATCCCAACCATAAGCGGCACGATCCAGAGCAGCTTGTTGAGCACCGGACGGAAAGGTCCGCGGGCATGCTGCTCCGTCGGTTGGAAAGGATCCAGAAGCCAACCGGTCACAAACGATGATTTCAGTGTGTTCGCCATAAAGCGACGCTGTTTCTCGTACGTTGAAGATTTTCGTTACTGCGCGATACGTGCCATCTCGCTGGCAGGCACATCATCGGCCGTCGCATTCTGACCGAGCTGAAGCGCCCGAATGTAGGTCACGATCGCCCAGCGGTCGGCAACCGGAATCTGCTGTGCATAGCCCTGCATGGTCCGGATGCCGTTTGTAATTACCTCGAAGTAGTGGCCGTCGGGATTCGCACGCATCACATCCGTGTGATAGGACGGCGCCGGGACGAACCCGTAGTTGCCGGTCATGATCGGACCCTGCCCGTCCCCTGCCTTTCCATGGCATGGGCTGCAGTAGATGTTGTAGCGATCGCGTCCGCGATTTACGATGTCGGCGGTAACCTGAACGGGTGCGTGAACGACGAGGCTTCCATCCGCCTCTCTTCCGAAGTAGAACCGCGAATCATCTCGCAGAAAGCCGCGAGCGACCGTGCCCGGGACCTGCGGACGCATGGCCCTGCCATCCGCGAAAAAGGACGAGGCCTCCTGCGGATCGAACCGCTCCTGAAAATCCATGTTCGGATTGATGTGGATCGGCGGTTTATCCGACGAGGTGTGACGGCATCCACCGAGGACCACGGTCGCGGAAAAAAGGAATGTCAGTAGTCGAACGTTGTTCATGAATCGGTTGCGGGATGTCCCACGATCGCGTGTTATTCGGCCGTGTCGTCCAGGTCGTAGAGTTTTTCGACGGAAAGTGCGCCGATCTTTCGAAGAAGCTCGTCAGTGCTCGCGACATCAAAGTTCTTGTCGGATGCCGCAACATGGAGAAAGAACCCATCGTCGGTGACCGAAGCAAAGCGCTCGGAGTTGAAGAGCGGATTGTACGGCCGCGGCAGTCCGTTCATGGCGAACATCCCGATAACCGCACCAAGCGCGGCGAACAGAATCGTCAGCTCGAACATGACAGGGACGGACGGCTCGACCGCGAAGGCCGGCTTGCCACTGATGTCCATCGGGTAGTCGACCGCTCCGGTCCACCACTGCAGCAGGTAGCCGGCTGCGAGTCCCGTAAGGCCGCCGCCGAGCGACCATGCGCCAACCAGCGAGTTGCCGAGGCCCATCGCCTTGTCCATTCCGTGAATCGGGAACGGACTGTGCGTATCGAATCGCCGATAGCCGGCCTTGTGGACGGCCTCCGCAGCGTGGACGAGTTCGCCCGGATTCCGGAACTCGGCAAGCATCCCATACAGCCCATCTTCGCGTGGGCTGTAGATGCTCATCGAGGCACCGATGTATTCGCGTAGATCGTTTAGCATCTGTGGATAAAAATCTAGTCAACCGTCGGTGAAAGCGTCGGCGGGTGCGCGTGCGCCTGACCGTCGCCGTGTCCGTAGAAGTGCGGATCGGCTTCGGGCATGACGCCCTTGACCTCCGCCATCGCGACCATCGGAAGGAAGCGAAGGAAGAGGAGGAACAGCGTGAAGAACAACCCGAAGGAACCGATGAGCGTCAGCACGTCGATCATCGTCGGCGTGTAGTAGTCCCACGAGCTCGGCAGGTAGTCACGATGGAGCGACGTCACGGTGATTACGAACCGTTCGAACCACATCCCGATGTTCACGAAGATCGACATGACGAACATGAACGGTACGCTGCGGCGAAGCTTCTTGACCCAGAAGAACTGCGGGAAAATCAGGTTGCACGACATCATCGTCCAGTAGGCCCAGGCGTACGGGCCGAATGCACGATTCTTGAAGGCATATTGCTCGTACTGCACGCCCGAGTACCATGCGATGAAGAACTCGGTGATGTACGCGAAGCCCACCATCGTTCCTGTGAGAAGGATGATCATGTTCATCTTCTCCAGGTGATCGACGGTGATGATGTCTTCGATGCCGTAGATCCTTCTCGCGATCACCAGGAGCGTGACCACCATGGCGAATCCGGAGAAGATGGCACCTGCAACGAAGTACGGCGGAAAGATCGTCGTGTGCCAGCCCGGCACGACTGAGACGGCGAAGTCAAAGGACACGACCGAGTGCACAGACAGAACGAGCGGCGTGGCGAGAGCGGCGAGAAGCAGGTACGCCTTTTCGTAGTGTCGCCAGTGGCGGTTTGCGCCGGTCCAGCCCATCGAAAAGAAGCCGAGAACCTTCTGGCGGAGCGATGTCTTCGCGCGGTCCCGCAGCGACGCAAGATCCGGAATAAGGCCGATATACCAGAAAACCAGTGACACGGTGAAATAGACCGACACGGCGAACACATCCCACAGCAGCGGGCTCTTGAACTGCGGCCACATCTGCATCTGGTTGGGGATCGGGAGCATCCAGTAAGCCGCCCAGACACGACCAACGTGAATACCCGGAAATACGAGCGCACAGATAACGGCGAAGATCGTCATCGCTTCGGCAGATCGGTTGATGCCGGTGCGCCATTTCTGCCTGAAGAGAAACAGGATCGCGGAGATCAACGTGCCCGCGTGACCGATCCCGACCCAGAAGACGAAGTTGACAATGGCGTATCCCCAGCCGACCGGGTTGTTCAGGCCCCACACCCCAACGCCGTTCCAGAAGAGGTAGGCGATACACGCAACGAGCGTCAGCAGTCCAATGTTGGCAAGGGCGAACGCGCCGAGCCATGCGACCGGTGTCTTCTTCTCGGTGTGATACGATACGAGATCCGTGATGTCGTGAAACGAGAGCCCACCGTGTACGAGCAGTGGGTCGTCGCTCTGCTCAGCCACCGTGGCAGCCTGCAGGATATCGGTTCTTTTAGAACTCACGTATTACAATCTGGCTATGTCTGAAGGAGGCGGCGGACAACCGATTGATGCGCCCGCCGGCCACTCACGCTTCGGTTTCGAGTGCTGGATTCGGATTTGTGATCCGTCCCAGATAGGAGGTTCGCGGCTTCACGCTCAGCTCTGCGAGGAGTTCGTAGCGTCGATCGCTCTGCTTCTTCCTGGAAATCGCACTTGTTGGATCGTTGAGGTCGCCGAAGGTGATGGCGCTCGCCGCACAGGCCTGCTGGCAGGCGGTCTTGACGTCGCCTTCCCGTATCGGTCGGTTCTCAACGTTCGACTGCTTGTTAGCCTTCCGAATTCGCTGAATGCAGTAGGAGCACTTCTCCATCACACCGCGAGAGCGGACGGTTACGTTCGGATTCTGAGCAAACTGAACGGACATTGGAAGTGTCTTCGTCCAGTTGTAGAAGTTGAATCGGCGCACCTTGTATGGGCAGTTGTTCGCGCAGTAGCGTGTCCCGATGCACCGATTGTAGATCATCTGGTTCGTCCCGTCCGGCGAATGGACCGTGGCCGCAACGGGGCAAACGGACTCACATGGCGCGTTTTCGCAGTGCTGACACGGGATCGGCTGAACGACCATCTTCGCATCGTCGATGTCCCCTTCGCCGTGTTCCGTCATGAAGTATCGGTCGATGCGGATCCAATGCAGTTCACGCCCGCGATTAACCTGATCCTTCCCGACGACCTGGATATTATTCTCAGACTGGCACGCAAGCATACATGCATTGCAGCCCGTACAGAGATTCAGGTCGATCGTCATCGCCCACTGATTCTGGAAGTAGGGGCTGTCGCGGTACGCGTCCGACTTCGTCGGATGTCGTTCTTCCCACAGCGCCGGGTAGGACTCCCACGGCTCCGTGGCGCCGGCAAGCGGCGGCTCCTGGAAGTGTGCCTCGTGTGCCTTGTATTTGGCGAGCGGGGCAATGCGTACCGGCTCACGCCGAGCAATCACTTCGCGGATATCCGGCGTATCCATGGCGCCATGATCCTGCGTCGTTGCGATCGGATAGTTCGTCGCGCCTGATCGTGCGGCAGTCACACCGGAAAGAATTCGAGACGAGGACGTCGACCGAAGGTGCGCGACCCGCTGTCCGACACCGTTGGCGATTGGACCGTCACCATAGACGTCGGTCTTGGCGTCCGTATCAAAGAAGATCGGCTTGCGTTCCGCCCTGTCCGATAGCAGCGTTCGTCCGGAGCCAAGTGTCAGGACGATGGTGTTGTCAGCGACGCCCGGGAGAATCCATGCCGGGATCAGCACCTTTCGGCCATCGAACGTCAGCTCGACCTCGTCTACGTGATACTGGCCGTTCGTAAGAGTATTGGAAACCCCAAGTGCCTCGGCGGTCGCGTGGTTCATCACGGCGACGTTGTCCCAGACGATCTTGGTCACGAGATCCGGCGTTTCCTGCAGCCAGGCGTTGTTCGCGAACGAGCCATCCAGCAGTCTTGTGTCCGGTCGAATCTGGATCTCCAGACCCGTCGAGGCGGCGGGCACCTGGGTTGACGGTGCCGATGCGCGGCCGGAAACGCTCTGAAACCCGGAACCCGGCACAAAGCCGTCATGAAGCGTACGGCGCCAGGCCGCTTCGAAGTCACCCGAGAGAACGCCGCTCCATTGGCGGCGAACGAGATCATAACCGCTCGCCTGCTCGCCCGTGGCGATCAAGTTGAGAATCTCGATCTCTGATCGGCAATCCGGGTACAGGGGCGCGATCAGCGGCTGGATGACCGACAACGTGCCATCGTAGGCCCGACCATCACCCCATGATTCCAGATAGTGTGTTCGCGGAAGGTGCCAGGTCGAAGCAGCTGCCGTTTCATCTCGATGCGTACCAATATGTATCGTCGTTCCGACGGAGCCGAGCGCACCGCCGAAATCGAAACCGCCTGGTGCGTCATACACCGGATTGACACCGACCATCAGCAGCACATCGACTGCTCCCCCCTTCATGTCACTCACCAACCGACGGAAGTCAGCGTCCGAGGCGGTCGTTGTACCAGACACGTCGACGAGATCAACCGTTGTGCCGATGGCACCGAGCCTGCTGTTGATGGCAGCACAGAGCTCATGGACGACCTGAGGCTGATTCTCACCGGCGAGAACGACGCCGCGGCTGCCCGCTCCGTTCAACTCCTCGACGATCGCGCGAACCATGGGGTTCGAGGCAAATCCGTCGCCTCCGCGAGGCGGAATCGCGCCAACCCCGGCTGCCACTGCGGCGGCCACGGACGCAACTTCGGACGGGCGCACGCGAAGTCGATGGTCAGACATGCCACCGGTGGTGGAGTACATCCCTTCGACGGCGTAAAGCCGACTCATGGTTGCGTTCTCGGTGCTCCGTGAGGCCGCAAATTCACGCGTGTTGCTGACAAAATTGCGGTCGGTTGACGCAAGGAAATCCGCATCAAAACTTACGACGACAGACGCCTGACTGAACCGATACAACGGGCGCACACCTCGACCGAACGCGGACGCGTACCCGGCAAGTTCAGTGTTATCACCGAGGCCGGAATACGTCACCCAGCGTGTCTGCGCAAACCGCGCGGCCAGCGCTGAACGCATGCCGAGAATCGTCGGCGACGAAGTCTCCTCGCAGAGAACCGCCAGACGCGTGCTGGCGGGAAGTGCAGCAACGGCGGCGCCGAAGGCTTCCCACGTTGTCTGTCCGCCCTGCTCCATCACGGTCTTCGACCGATCCGGGTCGTAGAGGTCGAGAACGGATGCCTGCTCGAAGACACCCGTTGCGCCCTGGCTCACCGGGTGCTGGGGGTTGCCTTCAATCTTGGTGGGCCGACCTTCATGACTCTCGACGAGCACCCCCAGGAGCGACCCGCGAAAGGGCATTGCCGTAGCGTAATACATCGGCACGCCTTCGATGATCTCCTCAGGATGGCGTGCGTAAGGCAGAATCTTCTCGTACGGCTTACGACAACCGGCGAGACCGGCCAACGCCATCGAGGCGCCCATCAGTTGAAGAAACGTACGACGAGAGCTCTCAGTCGGGGCGTCCATTGCGCCCGGCGCAAACTCAAGGCGGGCAAGCTCCTGCAGCGATTCCGCGTCGCGCAACTCGCTGACGCTCCGCCAAAGCTTCTGCTGTGACGCCCCCTGATTCGATTGACGGACTGTCGACTGTCTGCTTTCGTCCAGAATCGGTAACTCGATCATGTTCTACTTCGAATGGCGGATGATCAGCGGATCGCTGAAAAATGGGATTAGTAGTGACAGGCAGAGCAATTCGTCGGGGGGAGAATCTGCTCGTCGATGATTCGCTGGGCGTTCCGCTCAACGAAGTCCGCCGGCTGAACGAAGCCCATCGTGGTCACTTGGTCGTTTGGACGCAGATACAATTCCGGCTGCCGGTGACACTCGAGACACCAGCCCATCGACAACGGCTCGACCTGCCGAACAACTTCCATCTGGTCGATCCGGCCGTGACAGGTCTCGCACCCTACCCCATTCTTGACGTGCACCTGATGGCTGAAATGAACATAGTCCGGCAGCATGTGGACATTGATCCACTCAACCGGAAGGTCCGTCGCCCAGCTTTCACGAACGGGCAGCAGCTTCGGCGAATCCGTCTTGATCTGCGAATGGCAGTTCATGCAGGTCTGCGTCGGCGGAATATTCGCGTGTGCCGACGACTCGACGTTCGAGTGACAGTATTGGCAGTCGATGCCTACCTGACCGACGTGCAGCGCATGGCTGTACGGCACCGGCTGTTCCGGCATGTAGCCGACGTCAGTGTATTCAGGTGAGAAGTAGTACCAGACAAAGAAAATGGCAAACACTCCACCGGCACCGGCCCCGATCAGGGACAACACAGGCAGAAGATTTGCCTTCTTGGGGAAAATCTGCGGCATGCTTTGCTGTTTTACGCTTCGCGCGCGCTCGCTGTAATTAAGCTGTAATTAGGCTGAACCTCTCGTACAGGCAGGGCGGACCGACCGGAATGGCGTGGGCAGACCAGACAAAATCGGCCCAAAGGTACAGTATCGCGTCAGAAAGTTAGGTCTGCCTCGTTGAATTTAGAACAAAAAGGGGCTTCCGACCAAGCATGTTGGAAGATATCACGCGTGGAATGTCATTCGGCTGCGCCTAGGTCTGCTCCGGAAGCAGTTCACCGTGCAGTCCGCCCATCCGCGTAACCGCAACGAATCGCCACAGCAGCAGAACCGACGCAACAACAAGTCCAACGACAAGCCCCGACCACAGGCCTCGCGGGCCGAGACCCGCAGGAAATCCAAGATAGTAGCCGGCCGAAAGTCCGATCAGCAGATACGAGATAGTTGTAAGGATCATCGGTACGAAGGTGTCCTTCAGCCCTCGAAGTGCGCCGATTGCCGACACCTGAATTCCGTCAAACAATTGAAACACAGCGGCATAGCCCATCAGCATCGTCGCGATTGCGATGACCGGAGCATTCTCCGCGGATCGGAAATCGAGAAAGAGTGACACGATGCGATCCGGAAAGAGAAAGAAACCGGTGGCAGTACAGGTCATGAATGCCGACGCGAGGAGTACACCAACAAAGCCGGCAGTACGAGCACCCGACTTGTCATGCTGTCCGGTTGCGATACCCACTCGCACCGAGCTGGCGATACCGATGCCCAGCGGCACCATGAACGTGAGGGCCGCACACTGGATCGCGATCTGGTGGGCGGCAAGGGCTGTCGGACCGAGCAGCCCCATCATGAGTGCCGTCGCCATGAACAACGCAACCTCAACTCCCTGGGACACACCAATCGGAAGCCCGAGTCGAACAAGCCGCACCAGAAAGGCCGGGTCCGGACGATGGAAGTTGCGATACCCCGCATAGGACGCGAATTCCCTGTTGAACACGGTTACCAGCAAGAGCGAAAGGAACAGGAACCAGTAGACCATGGTGCTGGCCCAGCCGGTGCCGACAAGGCCCATCCGCGGAAAACCGAAGTGACCGTACATCAAGGTGTAGTTCGCGACCACGTTGAGCAGCACGCCGGCGAGAGCGATCGCGGTCGCAATCAATGGCCGCGCGAGCGCTTCGACAAAGCCGCGAAGGGCGATGAATCCAAGAAACGCGGGCATCCCCCAGGACACCGCCCGAACATACGAGCGCGCAAGATCGACTGTGTGGAGATCCTGCCCCATGCGAATCATCAGAGGCCAGACGTTTCGGACGCTCAACATCATCGCCAGTCCGAGACCGAGAGCCAGCCACAGCCCCTGCCGGACGGATCGGCCGATTTCGTCGACGTCGCCTCGGCCGAATGCCTGCGACACCATCGGACTGACGGACGTGACGATTCCCATTCCGAGAACCATGTGCATGAACCACAGCGTGTTTCCGAGTGCAACGCCGGCCAGTTGATTCGGACCGAGCCTGCCGACCATCACGCTGTCGACAAAGCCGTTCGCTACACCGCTAACCTGGGTCACGATTACGGGCAATGCGAGCACGATCGTCGCTGCTGCTTCGCGTCGATAGCGGCTGAGTGCGGTCACTGATGAAAACCTGTCGACATTACTGAGTTGGTTGGCCGACAAAGGTAAGGCCCCGAGCTTCGGTCACGAAACGTTCGGCGGAAACCGAAATGCCGCGCGGGCTGTATCTTCCGCCCTCCCAGAGATCCCGTTACCAGACGGAGCCAGGTGTGGCCGCACCAGACGTAACAGTCGTCATCGTCAATTACAACGTTCGCGAGTTTCTGCAGCAGGCGCTGACCTCCGTACAGCGCGCATCTGCCGGACTCGTGGTGGAGACGATCGTCATCGACAATGACTCCGCGGATGGTTCGGCCGAGATGGTGCAGTCGCAGTTTCCCGACGTGCAGCTTACCGTGAACAGGCAGAACGTGGGGTTTGGTGCGGCGAACAACCAGGCGATCCGCGCGGCACGGGGTCGGCATGTGCTGTTGCTGAACCCGGACACGATCCTGCAGGAGGACTCACTGCGCGTCCTCGCATCGTTTCTGGATGCAACTCCTGACGCAGGCGCTGTCGGTTGCCGGATCCTGAACCCGGACGGTTCCTTCGCGCTCGAGAGCCGACGTTCTTTTCCGACGCCGGCGATTGCCTTCGCACGAATGACGGGATTGAGCAAGTTGTTTCCGCGTTCCCGGTTTTTCGGCCGGTACAACCTGACCTTTCTGCCGACCGACGAACGGTGTGAGGTTGACGCGCTGAGCGGCTCGTGCATGATGATTCGTCGTGACGCGTTGATCGATCCCGAGACGGGTGCCGCCCGGCTGCTTTTCGACGAGCAGTTTTTCATGTACGGTGAGGACCTGGACCTGTGTTATCGGATCCAACGCGACGGATGGCGGCTCTACTTCGAACCGGCCACGCAGATCATCCACTACAAGGGCGAAAGCACGAAGAAGGGCGATCTGCGGTACGTGAAACTGTTTTACGGAGCGATGCTGCTCTTCGCGCAGAAGCATTTCAAGGGAAGAAACGCCGGCCTGCTTATTCTGCTTCTGAGGGCGGGAATTCTCGGCAGGGCAGCAATCTCTGCTACCGGCCGATTGCTGCGTCGTCTGGCACCGGCCATTCTTGATCTCATCTTGTCTTCGGCGTCGTTCGCGGGCGTCGCGCTCTGGCGATTTGGGAGCGACGCCATTCCGCCACAGCTGCTCACAACAGTCACTCCGGTCTTTTCCATCTCCGTGGTGGCACTCGTCGCCGTGCTGGGGGGCTACCGATTCGGGCAGCGAACGAAGCTGCGATACGCGGTCGTAGCGCCGCTCGTCGGACTCGTCGTTGTAGCGGCCCTTTCGTTCTTCCTGAAGCAGATCGCGTTCTCGCGATTTGTTGTCGGATTGGGAGCCCCGCTGTCGGCCGCATGCATGTCGCTGTGGCGGCTCGTGTGGCGAGGCGATCGCGAGCGCTCCCGTCGCGCTATTCTTGTTGGATCAGAAGATGTCGCAGATCGTCTGCAGACGACGCTCCTTGACAACCCTCAGCCACCACTCACTCTTGCGGGCTACGTAGATACCAGTTCCGATCGTGGTCGAACCGAACAGAGTTCGCGCGTTCGAAACCTCGGCAAGTTGAGCCAGCTTCGCGACATCGCCCGCTTCGAATCGGCGGGGTGCATTGTCTTCGTGCCGGGCGCGCTCAAGAACGAAGAGATTTTCGGCTGGATGCAGCGCTTGCGCGACTTGCCGCTCCAGTTCAAAATGCTCGGATCGACCGAGTCGCATGTAATCGGCAAGTCATCCGTCGACGAACTTGCACTGCCTTCGCTTGTTGAGGCAGATCAGGCGCTGGGACTTGCCCGAGGCCGAACACGCCATCGGTTATTCGATGTAGCGGTCGCTTCCGCACTGCTGCTCTCCACACCGGTCCTGCTGCTCGCACGGTCGCTCGGAAGCCGGAAGTCCGCCGTGCTGCTGTCACGGTTCAACCTGTTGCTGTCGGTAATCGTGGGGCGCCGGTCGATCGTTGGATTCGACGAGCAAACGGAATACCGCCCGCCGGTCGACTACGGCATCAAACCAGGCCTTTTCGCCGTCTCGGAATCCGTGGAGTGCCAACCCGACATGGATCGGCGCTACGGTTATTATGCCATGCGCCAGTCGGCCGCGATCGACTGGGCGATCGTTCGTCGGCGACTGTCAGAAGACGTTCGGACGCAGCCGGGAGGCGTTGCTGAGTGAACGTAATTCGGTTGTTTATCATCGGACGCAGCGGTCGATACCAGGGAGATACCCCAAACGACTGGTGCGATGAATCCCCCTTTTCGTCCGGCGGTCCAACTTCTGACCGCATCATTGCTGCTTGCGTCTGTCGTGACGCGATCTGCCGCCGCACAGTACTATCACTATAAGGCGCTCGACTTCGACATCTCGATCACGCAGGACGGCTCGCTGCGTTCGACCGAGCGAAAGTTCAACCGAGTTGTCGCGAGGCTGATCGACGAACCGTTTGAGCTGACTGTCTTGTCCGCGGGTGACGCGGCTCTGCGGATCTGCGCAAGTTCAACGGATCGGATCTTCATCACGACGCGCCCTGGCGAACTGATTCATTCCCTTCCCTGTTTTGCGGAGGCCGAGCACGCGCAGTTTGGCGATGCCATCGACGGCTGGATGCTCCCGGTCGGTACTGGCGAGACCCACCTCGAGCTCGAAAAGGGCCGGTCACTTGGCATCGGCGATTCCCGAATTACCCGCTTCCGCGATTTCGAATGGACAGGGAAACCGGATCAGGCGACGGTTCACGTTGCACTTGTTATCGATCGCAACAACAACGGACTCGTTGATGAGGATGAATACGCGTTCGTCGATCTAGAGGTGGAATCGGATCACTCCTCCGATCCAGGTCCGCCACTTACGACTCAGGAATGTCGGACCCTGCTTGGCGCCGAGGCCGACCGCGTGGAGACCCGTCTGCGCGAATTGTCCAAAGACTACGAGAGTGCATTGGGCGACCACTTCTCGAAGGAGCAGTTCGCCGGAAATGGGGATGCCGCTCGCGAGACGCGCAGTGTATTTGCCCTTCTCGCTCGTGATCAGTTTGAAGGCAAGTTTGCCGAGATACGGCTCACGCCCGAGAATATGCGCCGATCCGCATCGGCACCTAATCCTCGTTGCGGGACGGCCGCGAACCTCCGAGAAGCTTCGGACGTCGCAATCGACACGTGGCAGCAGCTGTGGGAGGCGACGCTGGATCTTGCAGCGGCAACCGTCAAAGGCTGGAACAAGGTTTACGGCCGGTTGAGCCAGTAGCGCCGCCGGAGGTCAGTTCGAGGTCTCACGTTACTTCGGCAAGCCGAACTCTTCCGACAGCATCTGCCCTTAGATGCGTGGTCAGAAAATCCGCAAGGCAGTCGACAGCCTCGCTGTGCGAATCGCTCGATCGAAGCAATCCGATCCTCGCCGGTTCGATATCCGGAAAGCCATGTTCTTCCGAGAGGATCGCCATGTCTGGTGTGAGCGCGGAACGAGCGATGATACCAACCCCCAGTCCGGCTGACACGGCTGCCTGCATGGCTGTGAGGCTGACACTCGAAAACACCACGTTCCACTTTCGCCCGCGTTCATCCAGCTCACGAAGCGACACGTCACGCAGCGGGCATGGAATCTTCAACGGATCAAGGACAAGCGGAATTGGATCCATGGTCTCGAACTTGTAGGCGGGATTCGCCGCCCACACGTAAGACTCCTCCCAGAGGTCACTAAACGAACCCGATGTGTGCACCGTATTCGCGACGGCAAGGTTGATTCGGTTGCCTTCGATCATGCTCGTCAGCTCGTAGCTGGTGGCAACCACGAGTTCGAGACGAATGCGCGTGCAGAGCCGTCCGAACTTGGTAAGAAGGTCGACGAGTGGCCCCAGCGCAACCTCTTCCAGTACGCCAATTCGGACGGATCCCTCCGTCTCAACAACCGAGAGCTTCGACAACGCCAGTTCGTTCAGCGCGAGGATGCGGCGGGCGTAGGTCAGCAGCAGCTGCCCCGCCTCCGTGACGGTGACCTGCTTGCCTTCGCGTAGGAAGATCTGGGTGCCGACCTGTTCTTCAAGGCGCTTCATCTGCATGCTGAGCGCCGGTTGCGTCCGAAAGAGTTCAGCCGCGGCGCGCGTGAAGCTCCCCGTCTCCGCGATGGTGACGAAGCTTCGGAGCTGATCGATCGAGAGAGTGCTTTCCATGTGCCAGGCGGCGCCAACTATAAGATTTGATTATTCAAATAATAACAATTATCAATTCGACTTATGCACCCGATCGCGGTAAATTTGTTTCGTCGCTCAGTTAACCCCGCACATCGGCAATGTCTCACCCCCTTTACGGCATCCAGGCACCCTGGAAAGTGCTTGTCGCACTTGGACTGGTCTATTTCATCTGGGGATCGACCTACCTCGGCATTGCGGTGGCGATACAGTCGATGCCGCCGATGCTGATGCTCGGCGCGCGTTTCGGGGTTGCCGGACTGCTCTTGTACGCCTGGGTCGCGGCTCGCGGACGCGCGCGCATGACGCGCGTCCAGTGGAAAAACGCATCCATTGCGGGCACGCTGCTGCTTGGCGTCGGAACCGGCGCACTTGCGTGGGCCGAGCAGTTCATCCCGTCCGGTCTCGCCGCGGTGCTCGTCACGGTCTCGCCGATCTGGATGGTGACGCTGGATTGGCTCTGGAAGTCTGGACCAAAACCGAACGCGTTCACGGTCACCGGCATCATACTCGGACTGGCAGGGATCGTGGTCCTCTTCGACCCTGCGAGTGTCCTTACGGGTACCGGTATCAACGTCACGGCGGCGGTCATCCTCATTGCAGGGACTGTGGGCTGGGGCATCGGTTCACTTTTCGGCCGGCATGCCGATCTGCCGACCGACCCCTTCCTTTCGACGGCTGTTCAGATGGGCATGGGTGGTGTTGCGCTCCTTGTTGCGGGTCTGTTCATGGGCGAAGTAACGGATCTTCGCCTGGCAGGGATCACCCTCGCTTCATTCGCAGCGTGGGCTTATCTCGTAGTATTCGGTTCCATCGTTGCGTTCACAGCATACGTCTGGCTGATGCGACACGCGGCCCCGTCGCTTGTCTCGACACACGCCTTCGTAAACCCCGTGGTTGCCGTGATGCTTGGCTGGATCGTCCTCAACGAAACGCTTTCCGGACGGCTGTTCGTGGCAACGGCACTTCTCGTAGCCGGACTCGTTTTCATTGGAAGGTCGGGACAGCGTCGCGGGCCACGAAAGAAGGTATCCGGGCCCGAGTCGCTGCCACCGGCGCCTTCCATGCCCGGTCAGTCACGAGGTGCCCTCCGCCCCGGCTTTCACCGGCGATTCGTTCAGTCGATCGGCAACAGACGAGTCGCGTGACGGTCCTCGCGGTCGCAGCTGCGCACGATTGGCCCTGATCAGAACCTCTGCTACATCAACGCGCGCAAATACGTCGCAACCGATCGACCAAGCACCGGAAGGTTATAGCCACCTTCGAGCACCGAAACGATCCTCCCCTCGGAGTGCTTCTCCGCGACTTCAACGATCCGCTCGGCGATCCAGTCGAAGTCTTCCGTGTGCAGTCGGAGTCCGCCGAGGTCATCATGTTCGTGCGCATCAAACCCGGCTGACACAAGGACAAGCTGCGGCTTGAATTCGTCCAGTCGCGGGAGCCATTCTTCGGCCACGACCTTCCGATACCCTTCGCCATCGAGGCCTGCCGGCAGCGGGCTGTTTATGACGTTGGGGGCGACGAATTCAATTCCCGTAAACGGGAACAGCGGATACTGAAAGGTTGAGCAGTACAGGACTCGCGTGTCGTCGCTGAAGATGTCTTCCGTGCCGTTGCCGTGATGCACATCGAAGTCGAGGATGGCTATCCGTTCCAGTCCGTGCTGGTCGAGCGCATGTGCTGCTCCGACGGCAACATTGTTCAGAAAGCAGAAACCCATTCCGCGTTCGTGCTCTGCGTGGTGTCCCGGCGGTCGCACGCTGCAGAACACGCGCGGGTGTTCGCCGGACAGCGACTGATCAACTCCCAGAACGACGGCGCCTGCAGCGAGGACTGCCGCGTTCCACGTGCCGGGCGACATGATCGTGTCCCCATCGATCTTCACCACTCCAGACGACGGGTTCAACGCTTCGATCGCATCGATGTACTTGCCCGTATGCACGGCCTCAAGCTGTTCGCGCGTTGCTGGAATCGCTTCCATGAAATCCATCACGTCACTGAGCCTGCTTGCAATGAGTTCGTCATTGATTGCGTGCATGCGGCGTGGGCATTCGGGGTGCAGAGGACCCGGATCGTGTAGTGTAAACTCTGCATGTGAGATGAATAAAATCCTCATAGTTCGACGACGCCTTGCGGCATAACTTTGGTATGCTTGTCTTAAAGTAGTCTTCTAACAATCAATGTTCGGTGGGAGGATATGAGTGCTCACTATCTCGATCAACTTTTTGCCCCGCGATCGATCGCGGTATTTGGCGCCAGTGAGCGCGAGCATTCAGTTGGCGGCCGTGTGTTTGACAATCTCCGCAAGAGCGGATTTGCTGGTCCGATTTATCCAATCAATCCCGGTCGCGCGACGGTCTTCGGCGTCGACTGTTATCCTTCCGTTGCCGACATCGGAGAGCCGGTTGACCTCGCCGTCATCGCTACTCCCGCTCCCACCGTTCCAAAGATCATTGAAGCTTGTGGAGAGATAGGGGTCAAAGCTGCCATAGTTGTATCAGCCGGATTCAGCGAGGGCGAGGGAAAAGGGGCTGCCCTGGAGCGCCAGTTCGTCCAAACGGCCCATCATTATGGCATGCGAGTCATGGGGCCCAACTGTTTAGGGCTTATTCGGCCATCCGTGGGCATGAATGCCACGTTTAGTAAAAATTCTGCGAAGCCCGGCCACCTCGCGCTGGTTTCACAATCTGGAGCCCTCTGCACGTCGATTCTTGACTGGGCGGCGGCCTACGACATCGGATTTTCGGCACTCGCGTCCATCGGCGATGCCGGCGACATCGACTTCGGCGACCTCCTCGACTTTCTGGCCCAGGATCCCGAGACGCAGAGCATCCTGCTGTATGTGGAGGGAATCCGCGACGCGCGTCGTTTCATGAGCGGCCTCCGGGTTGCCGCCCGGATGAAGCCCGTCATTGTGATCAAGGCCGGACGCCACGAGGAAGGGTCCAAGGCGGCCGTGACGCACACGGGAGCGATCATTGGTGCGGACGACGTTTTCGACGCCGCCCTGCAGCGGGCGGGTGCGGTGCGCGTCGTCACGATCGAGCAGCTCTTTGCCGCGGCCCAGCTGCTTTCCACCGAACAACGCGTGAGCGGCAATCGCCTTGCGATCGTAACGAACGGCGGTGGCGTCGGCGTGATGGCAGTCGACCGCGCCGTCGACCTCGGCGTCAAGCTCGCCGAGCTATCTGACGAAACGGTTGAAACACTCAACGCGGTGCTGCCGGCTCACTGGTCGCACGGCAACCCGGTCGATGTACTGGGGGATGCGACGCCCGATCTCTACAGCGCCGCGGTGAACGCGTGCCTGTCCGACAATGGCGTCGACGGCGTCCTGGTCATGCTGACTCCGCAGGCCATGACGGACCCAACCGAGTGCGCCCGGAAGATCGTCGACACCGTGAAGGAGCACGGCGGCTCCAAACCTGTTTTGACGTGCTGGATGGGCGGCGAACAGGTCGAGACGGCGAGAGAGTACTTCTCGCAGCACCACTTCCCGACCTTCCAGAGCCCGGAATCATCTGTTGAGGCGTTCGCCTTCCTTGCTTCGTACGCACGAAGCCAGCAGAAGCTGATGCAGGTTCCGGAGCCACTCGTCCATCAGAAGGCGGCGGATCCTGAAGGTGCGAGGATGATTATCGAGGGTGTCCTTGCCGACCACCGCAGCGTCCTCAGCTCGAATGAATCGAAAGCGGTACTCCGTGCATTCGGCATTCCCGTAACGCAGGTGCTGGAGGCGGATTCCGCAACGAGCGCGCTGGTTGCCGCCGAATCCGTCGGTTTCCCGGTTGCGATGAAGATCAACTCACCGGACATCACGCACAAGTCGGACGTTGACGGGGTCCGGCTCAACGTGACCAACGCTGCCGCGGTGCGCGGCACGTATCACGAACTCGTGGAGAGGGCTCGGGAACTCGTCCCCAACGCCACGATCAAGGGCGTCACCATTGAACCGATGCACTCGCCGACGTCCGGCCGCGAGCTGCTCGTCGGCGTCATCAAGGACCCGGTGTTCGGACCGACTGTCACCTTCGGCGCGGGCGGTACACGTGTCGAGGTACTACGGGACCGCGCAGTCGGACTTCCGCCGCTGAACAAGTTCCTTGTCGAACAGATGGTGGCGAACACTAAAGTGTCCAAACTGCTGAAGGCGTTCCGCGGAATGCCGGCGGTCAACATGGAAGCGCTCGTCCAGACATTGATTCGCGTCTCCGACATGGCCTGCGAGATTCCTCAGATCACCGGCCTCGACATCAATCCACTCATCGCCGATGAGAACGGCGTGATTGTCGTCGATGCGCGCATCGTTGTTGAACGTCACGCGCCGACACTCGACATGTACGATCACGTTGCGATCCATCCGTACCCCGCACACCTGACATCGCAGTATCAACTCGCTGACGGTACAACCATCACGATTCGACCGATCCGTCCGGAGGACGCCGAGATCGAACAGGACTTCGTGCGTCGGCTTTCACCGGAGTCGAAGTTCTTCCGCTTCATGAGGAGCGTCAACGAGCTCACGCACGAGATGCTGGTTCGGTTTACGCAGCTCGACTATCACCGCGAACTTGGCCTGATCGCCGTGCTGAACAACGGCCAGCCGGACGAGATGCAGGTCGGCGTCGCGCGGTATGGGGCGAGTGTGGATGGGACGTCGTGTGAGTTTGGCCTGGTGGTGTCCGACGAATGGCAGCACAAGGGAATCGGCACGAACCTGATGACGGCGCTGCTGGAAGCGGCGCAGCAGAAGGGTTTTACCGAGATGAACGGCGAGATCCTGTCCACGAATCACGGGATGCTCGGTCTTGTCGAGAATCTCGGTTTCACGCTCCAACCGCATCCGGAAGATCCCGGCGTCAAGATCGCACGACACCGTCTGTAGCGGTCGGGACCGATCGATACCGAAAAAAGCCGCTTGAGGGGCACAAGAGGGGGCAAACTCTGAATTCCCAAGGCTTGCGTATCTTGAAGGAAACCAGTGCCGACCCCTGATGGCCAAGCAACAAGAACAATACCTCCTCGATTTCGAGAAGCCGCTGAACGAGCTTGAAAAGCGGCTGACCGAGATGCGTCGCATCAACTCGGAATCGGTAGAGATCGATCTATCGGATCAGATCACCGATCTCGAGGCTCGGGTTGAAGAACTCCGAGTCTCGATCTATCGCAATCTTACGCGCTGGCAGCGGGTCCAGATCGCGCGACATCCGCTTCGTCCGTACACGTTGGACTACATCCAGGCGCTGATGTCGGATTTCAACGAGTTGCACGGCGATCGGCTGTTTTTTGACGATCCGGCGATAGTCGGGGGCATCGGGACCTTTCGCGGATCGCTGTTCGGTTCATCTGATCGCTCACTTGTTATGATCGGGCATCAAAAGGGCCGGGATACGAAAGCGCGGAAGGTTCGCCGCTTCGGGATGCCCAATCCGGAAGGTTATCGAAAGGCTCTCCGGCTGATGAAGCTTGCGGAGAAGTTCAACAAGCCGATCGTCACGATGCTTGATACACCCGGGGCGTTTCCCGGGCTCGAGGCGGAGGAGCGCGGCCAGGCGGAGGCTATCGCACGCAACCTGCTTGAGATGGCGAAGCTGAGTGTACCGGTGGTCGTCGTCGTTATCGGAGAGGGCGCCTCGGGCGGTGCGCTTGGCATCGGCGTCGGCGATCGCATTCTGATGCTGGAGAACGCCTGGTATTCGGTCATCTCTCCGGAAAGCTGCTCGTCAATTCTCTGGCGATCGTGGGACTACAAGGAGGACGCTGCGCGCGCGCTCAAACTCACCGCACCGGACCTTATCGAGGTCGGTGTGATCGACGAAATCATTCCGGAGCCGATCGGCGGCGCGCACAGAAATCCGGAACGGATGTACGACACGGTCGGCCGAGCGATTGCGCGAACCCTCGACCAGCTCGATGCGCTGCCGCGCGAACAGCTTGTCGACCGTCGAATCGAAAAGTTCGACAGGATCGGGGCATTCGAATCCGCGAGCAACGGTGTGGCTTTTCGCGCGCAGAACCACTGATTGTCGCGCCGCGCCCGATGCCGAAGTTCGAGTACCGACACAGAGTACGCTACCGTGAATGCGATCCGATGGGGATCGTGTATCACACGCATTACATCGACTACCTCGAGGCAGCACGAACCGAGGCACTCCGCGATTTGGGCCTGCCGTACAAGCGGCTCGAGGATTCGGGAATTATCATGCCCGTTGTGGACCTCGCCGTTCGCTACTTCGAGGGTGCACGCTACGACGACATTATTGTCGTAACCTCGGATTTCGGTGACACGCGCCCCACTGCGCGCGTCCGAATCGATTACGAGATCCATCGCGAGTCGGACCATGTTCACCTGTTGAGCGGGCACGTAACACTCTGTTTTGTCAACAGCGAAACGGGACGACCGACGCGTGCTCCGGAGATGCTGCTTGCCGCATTTTCAACCACCTGACCGAGTCGCCTTTCCCGGTGTCGCGTATGGACCTTCCCGACTACATCCGCACCTACGACCTTGATCGCGCGATTGCCGCGTGGTTGCTCGAGGACGTCGGAACTGGAGATGTGACAACAGCGGCAACAATTCCCGGTTCTACGAGGGCACGCGCCGAACTAACCTCCAAGGCGCCGGGAACGGTGGCCGGGCTGCGCGTCGCCGAACACGTTTTTCATGCCGTGGACGAGTCACTCCAGGTTCAGTGGGAAACGGCGGATGGCGAACGCGTCGAATCCGGACAATTCCTTGGCGCGATCACCGGCTCGGCCGCTGCGATTCTGGTAGCCGAGCGACTCGCTCTCAATATCCTTCAGCGTATGAGCGGCATCGCCACGCTGACAGCGGCGATGGTTGACGCGTGCGGAACGACAGGCGCCACGATCCTTGACACACGAAAGACGGCCCCCGGACTCCGGCTGCTGGACAAGTGGGCGGTGCTCCTGGGCGGCGGCGAAAATCACCGCATCGGATTGTTCGACATGATCATGGTTAAGGACAATCACATCGCTGCCGCCGGCGGCATCGCCGAGGCCGTTGGTGCGGCGGATCGCTGGCGGCGCGAACACAATCCCGATCTTGAAATCGAGCTGGAAGCCCGAACGCTGGAGGAGGTCCGTGTCGGTGCCGCGCTTGAGGCCGTCGACAGACTGTTGCTCGACAACATGGTCCGGATCCAGGGTGGCCGAACCGATACGACGATGCTCGAACAGGCAATCAAAATCGTCGCCGGACGGAAATCAACAGAGGCTTCGGGCAACGTGACGATTGAAACGGTCCCGGCGATTGCCGCAACCGGCGTGAACTTCATTTCCAGCGGCGCCCTCACGCATTCCGTGCAGGCTCTCGACATCTCGCTTTCGGTCAAACTCAGCTGAAAACGGCCGTGACGGCACGGATTCGATCAGTGGTTGTGCAACAAACGTGTATATTTGTTCAGGACACATCACTGCCGGTTCCTCTCCACACAGGATTGACTGCATGGGCCACGGTTACTGCTAACAAATTCCCGTAATCCGTAAATCACTCCATGCTTCAGGAGCAGAGTCGATTCTTCCAGCGCATGCTCTTCGTCGGCGATTTTTTTCTTATCGCGGCGAGCTGGTTCCTTTCGTACTGGATCCGATTCGAAGTTCTCACACCGCCCGAGTGGGTTCCGTTGGAAGAATACCTCGTCTACCTTCCGTGGACCATTATCGTGACGGCGCTTGTATTCACGGCGACCGGATTGTACGCGCCATCGCGGGCACAGAGTCTCATCAACCTCGTTTTCGGTGTCGCGAAATCCGTGGCCGTTGGAATCGTCGTATTGTTCGCATCGCTTTTTCTGTATCGGGCGTTCTCGTTCTCGCGGCTGATGTTCCTCGTCTTCGGCATGATTCTTCCGATCGCGATGGTAGCCGAGCGACTTCTACTGTACGGCCTTGCACGGAGACGGAGGCTCCAGGGCAAGGGAATCAAGCGGGTCCTCATCGTGGGCGCCGGAGTCGTCGGCCGTAAACTTGCCGTCGCGTTCGACAAGTATCCATGGATGGGCTTCGAAATCGTCGGGTACCTTGATGACGACGAACTCAAGGGCAGCGGCGTGCTCGGCAAGACGGAGGCGGTACTCGACGTCGTTGACCGATTTGAACAAGAAGGGCGGCCCGTCGACGTTGTCTACATTGCGCTTCCGGTCGGCGCGACCGAGAAGATCCGCATCACGATCGACCGCTTATCGACGCGGTCAGTCAGCGTTCTCATGGTGCCGGATCTTTTTCAGTTTGACCTGCTCAACAGCCGGGTGACGCATCTCGACGGTCTACCGATTATTCATGTCATCGACGAGGCCCCGATTGAGTTCTCGCGGATTCTGAAGCGTCTTTTCGACATCGGGATGTCGGTCGTGCTCCTGATCCTGACCTCCCCTCTGCTGTTGCTGATCGCCGTTGCCGTGAAGTTGTCGTCCAAGGGTCCGGTGCTCTACAGGCAGGAGCGCATGGGATTGAACGGGGCGACGTTTGAGATGCTGAAGTTCCGGACGATGCCCGTAGACGCCGAAAAAGACACCGGGGCGGTCTGGGCCAAGCCGGGGGAGAGCCGCGCGACACGCGTCGGCGCCCTGCTCAGACGTACCTCGCTCGATGAACTGCCGCAGTTCTTCAACGTGTTGAAGGGGGACATGTCAGTCGTGGGCCCACGACCCGAGCGCCCCGTCTTCATTCGCGAGTTCCGGGAGAAGCTGCCACACTACATGCTTCGCCATAAAACGAAAGCCGGCATCACCGGCTGGGCCCAGGTCAACGGCTGGCGCGGCAACACGTCCCTCGAAAAGCGGATCGAGTACGACCTGTACTACATCCAGAACTGGTCATTCGGCCTGGACCTGAAGATCATCGCGCTGACAGTCCTTCGTGGTTTCGTCCACGAGAATGCCTACTAGGCCGGGGCCCGACGACACAAAAATTCGCAGCGCCCACCCGGAAATCCGGAGAACGATCGATTCGTTCCCGCGTTGATACACGCTTTAACGGACTACCCCCATCGACCTTGATTCAACTCAGTCACATAGACCTGGCGTTCGGTGGTCAACCGATTCTGGATGACCTCACGTGGACGATAACGAAAGACAAGCGAATCGGTCTCATCGGCCCGAACGGTGCGGGAAAGTCGACACTGCTCAAGATCATTTCAGGCAGCATGGAGCCCGACGGCGGCACGATCTCCTACGGCGGCTTATCAGTCGGATATCTTGAGCAGGACTTCCAGGAAATCGGTACCGACCGATCGGTGCTGGATGAGACGCTGAAGGCATTTGACGAGATCCTTGCCCTGCATGCGAGAGAGGAGCAGATAACCGAGGAACTCGGGCGTCGCAGCGACTACGAGTCGGATGCCTACCACAAACTCCTCCACGATCTCGAAGAGATCCACAACGTTCTGGTGAACCACGACGCGCATTTCATGAAGCCGCGCGCCGAGTCCGTGCTCGCCGGCCTGGGTTTTGAGACGTCGGATTTATCGCGTCCCCTGAACACATTCTCCGGGGGCTGGAGAATGCGCGTCGCGCTCGCAAAGCTGCTGCTCCGCAAGCCCGATGTACTGCTGCTTGACGAACCGACAAACCACCTTGACATCGACAGCATTGGCTGGCTCGAAGGCTACCTGAATACGTATCCAGGTACGGTCGTTATCGTATCCCACGACCGCTACTTCCTGGATCGGATGACCACGAC
>JAGQWL010000372.1 GCA_020437385.1 Bacteroidota bacterium | reverse complement strand
ACAGCTTTTCGGTGTCGCCTGGCCGAAACAGATGTGCGATTCCGTCAACGGACCGCGTTCGAAGATCCGTATCGCCGTAGCGCAACGCGACGTCGACGCTGTCGAAATCCACAAACGTAACAATCGAGTAGCGGCCGACCGAGTCGACCTGGAAATGGTCGTAGGCCAGCACATCTTTTACGCGGACAAGCGTGTCGCCGGACTCAGTCCGAAGGGGCCAGTCCTCATAGCGAGCAAACGTCTTCGGAAAATCTGCCGACGAATCCGGAACGACAAATCGCACGGCGGACTGCCCGCCAATCTGCAACTCCGAAAGGCGGAATTCAACTGGCGACACCGCCGGCGTCGTGCAGCTGCTGCAGACGACCACCATCGTAACCAACATGGCGACTGGAGCTTTGGCGCCTTTCAGCGAGCGCATAGGAAAGCCACTACCACCAGACATTGCTCATCTCCACATCGAACATCCCATCCTCGATCCCTTCGATCAAGAATGCATCAACCCCGGCAATATCTGCTTGCGGCGGAACATCGATCGCAATCAGTCGCGGCAAGTGACTGCGCTCGCTATCGCAACCGAATGACGACACCTTTTCCCGCACCGCCGCTACTTTCGCCGAATCGAAAACGATGAGTCGTATCGTACTATGTTTCGACGGCGAAACGACCCGAACAAAATCCAGGCTGTCCGTCGTCGTCTGCGCCTCGACGACATCGCCATAGCTGACACCCACTGCGAAGAACGGAATGTTCTCGATCCGATAGTGCCCGTTCGCAAGCTCTATCGCCCACATGGATTCGCAGCTTGCCGGCGGATAGCCGTCCTCGTCGGGTTCAAGCCTGAAGAAGACCTTCCGCCAGCGGGAGTCGTCGATTCCGGGATCAGTCCTGCTCATGTGGTCTCGTCACCGTCCTAGAGGCAATGATTGAAGTCCCGATCGGCCGCTTCCTGTCACGACTGACCCGGCCGTACGCCGAATTCCTGATCTCCGTGACGAACTCATCCATCCGAATTACACGATTGCCGCAACGTGGTACCCCAACGGTCGCCCCAGGCAAACACAAGATACGCGTCCAGCATCAGGTCAAACTGACAATCGCACAGGAGCCCGTTATTCGCGCCCGCATCGCAGCACTGAAAATCAACGAAGGCGTCGAGGTGGTTCGCGTCGACGATCAAATCGCTCCCCCGCACCCGATAGGCACCGCAATATTCGGAAAAGTCGGAGAACAGGAATACTTCGCCGGGATTGCGGACGAAGAAATCCTTTAACCATTGGCCAAGAAGTTCGCGAGGAACTTCAATTGCCGATTTATCGCCCCTCGCGACGACGGGCTTTGTCATGGCAGTGAACCGCCGATGTAATTCGTCGCTCGCCGCGAGATCCAGGAGGTTCCCGTCATCCGGCACAATTCCCAGCTCAGCCGACAGAGCCTGAAAATAGTCATCGCGCATCCGTCGCCCGAGGTTCTTCCGCGAAAGGAAAAGCCTGCGTTCACGATGGTCTCGCTTTTCGTTCTTCATCGAATTCCTTCGACTACCGACCCGTCGGGGACAAGTGCCTCACCGAGAACAGGACTGCCGACAATCGCTTCAACCAACGTCTCCGAATGTAATATTCCCCGGATTGACGTCCGTAAGATAGACACCGCATCGCAGCTCCAGTGCTGTCATCACCGACCGCACCTCCCCCCAGCGGTCGCCGAACATCTCGGCCTTCTCGGCTCGCCACATCTCCATCGCCTCAGAATCGAAGTTTGGCGGCGCATCCAAAGTGGACTGCGCGAAGTCCAGAAGGTAGGGTGGCTGCACGATCGACATTTCTATTGCCAGAAGATCCTCACTGTGATGCCGTAGCTGCGGTACCGAATGTCCGCCAATCTCTCTAACTTTGAGCCGATTCAGTCGCTCGTATACGGATCGCTCAGTCTGGTACTTCTGCTCCGAAGGCAAATACCTTTACTGCCGTTCCGCGGCTGGTTCGAAAGACGTATCCGTCGAAACCGAACCAGCCTTCCGGAAACACGGACCCCGGACGCTCGCGCGAACTCCGTTGCGATCGCCAGTGCAACTTCCTCGGTCAAGCTCATGAAATCACGCCACGCCAGCTACTCATCGAAGGTTCGCCTCTGGCTCGAGGGATCTGGAAAAACTGTAAGTCTTGCACAGGTCTCTTCCGACTGGGTCATTCCCGCCGAACGGATGGACCTGCTGCCAGGCGACGTCAACGTCGTCGTCTGGGTCGACGGCGTCGAAGACGTAAGGCGTATGCATTTGCCCAACGGCTCATCGGACGCGGGAGCGTTCGTTCGCATCGAATCGATCAACAGCTAGCTAGTCCCAGCTACTGATCGCCCGATTGAACGCGCTTCGAACTTTGAGTCCGAATGCGATCTGGCCCACGCCGCCGGCTCCAAGAATCAGCAGCGTCAGTGGGCCCGCAACTCCGATCAACACGAAAACGACGAGGGCGCCCAGGACGATCGGTCCGCCGATCATCGCGGTGCGTCCAGCCTTCAAAAACTTCTGTGTCGCCTCGACCTGTTTGCCTGCAGCAAGTCGCGACAGGCTTTTCTCCGCGATCAGCTCATCCCTGATCTGCAGGGGTGTCAGCCCCGCCTTCAGTCCTTTGGCCACGTCGCCGAATCCTACAGGAACGCCAAGCGGGTTGCTGCCTGAGTTACCCATATCCTGTGCCTCTGTTTCTGTATTGATCGCATCTCCGGATCAAGCGAATGACTCATTCTGCCTTTCCATCCAACCGGAGAGCCCGAAAACATACGCGCCGCAGGTGTCAATCAAAAGAAAACAAGGCCATGTTGCCATTCGGCAACATGAGCATCCGCGACAATCCGCGAACACCTCGAATGCGATACTCGTAGATTCCGAAAACGCAGAAACCACAACCCAGCGACTGCGCGCAACGACGCCGTGAAGAAAATCCCCCGATACAGCCCCGCATCGCTCGCCGACGAGTCGTTCCGCTCGTTCGTCGGCCGGCACAAGATCGTCCTTATTCCCCTGGCCGTCATCTTCCTGTGGACACTGTTCGTGATCCGAGTGTCCGGTGAGCCAGTAGGAACGACCTTCGGCCTTCTTGGTGGCGCGATGCTGGCTCTATTTGTCATCGCGTCCGTGGCCGTCGCTTATCGTCGCGGGAGAGACGCGAGCCGGAGACTCGGCCGGTCCGTTGAACTTCCGAGCGTGACGTGCGTGCCGTTCTACGTGGAGGAAGCCGGCCCGCTCGGACCGAGCACGTCTTCCTTGAATCCGCTTGTATTCAATTCGGCAACGATCGAGCTGTCCGTTACCTCGATGCTGGTCGTTCCGGAATCGCTCTTTCCAAATCCAGTTCTCGCGCCGATCGAGTTCCTGACCGGCACGCCACAGACGCGCGCGTACTCGGTAGCGATCCAACGCTGGTACAAACATCCGGACGCCGTCGAAATCGAATTCTACGATCATCGCTTTCAGGGCGCCAGCCGACTCAAGTTCAAGTCGGAAGTCGAAACGATTGAAGACTGGCTCCGCGAAACGATGGGCGAACCGGCATCACTCGACGAACGCGTCCCGAAGTACAACAACCTCGATGCGCACCCGGACTACTGGCCGGATCCATGGCAGGACAGGTGGAAGCAGAAGTGGCGCGAGTGAGGCGCGCGCGACCGTGCGATGAATCGCGGAATCGTGGATTCGTAGAATCGTGGCTGTCAGCCCAGGTCGCGACGTTCTCCCATTCCTTCCGTTGAGACCGCGGGATCCGGCGCCCGCGCTCGTGCACACTGATCACTGGTCACTGATGACTGCTCACTTCGCGAGCGAAGCGAGTGTTTCCTACATTCCTACTCCGATCGTCCCCTCCACCGCGGCGTCTCATTTAGCAGGACGTCCCCGACGCGCCACGAATCAACGAATCCACGATTCAGCCAACCCATGCACCCCCTCTCCTCCCCAAACGCCCCCGCCGCCATCGGCCCCTACTCGGCAGCAATCCGATCCGGCAGCTTCGTGTTCTGCTCCGGACAAACCCCCATCGATCCCGCGACCAACAAAATGGTCGACGGCGAGATCGGTCCGCAGACGCGACGGGCGCTTGCCAACCTCGAAGCCGTGCTGAAGTCGGAAGGCCTCTCGCTCAGCGACGTCGTCAAGACCACCGTCTTCCTCAAGAACTTCCGCGACTTCCCCGCCATGAACGCCGCGTACGGCGAGGTCTTCGGCGATCACCGTCCGGCGCGCAGCACCGTCGAGGTCAGCCGTCTCCCGCTCGACGCGCTTGTCGAGATCGAGTGTATCGCGGAGGTGAACACCGCAACCTCGTGAAAACCGAGGAATAGACAGTGGCATCCGGAACCATTTGAGCTGCCGCGAGCGATCTGACCGATGAAGATCAAGTTCATCCTCCCCGCCCTCACGGAAGCCGAGAGTCCATTCTGGCGACCGATCAAGTATTCGCTGTTTCCGCCCCTCGGGCTCGCGACGCTCGCCGCGTATCTCGATCCGGATGACGACGCGGAGATCGTCGACCAGCACGTTCAGACGCTCGACACATCGGATCGACCGGATGTCGTCGCGATCCAGGTCTACATCACCAACGCCTATCGCGCTTACCGGATAGCGGATCTGTATCGCGCGAAAGGTTCGTACGTCATCCTCGGCGGACTCCACGTGACGTCACTTCCACAAGAGGCCGCTGCTCACGCGGACACCCTTTTCATAGGTCCAGCCGAAGAGTCATTTCCCCGCTTCCTCAGGGATTTTCGGGACGGAAAGCCACAACGGGTTTACGAATCGCGCAACAGAACGATCGAGCGGATTCCACCAATCCGACGCGACTTGATCCATCGCGACCGCTACCTGGTGCCGAACTCGATCGTGGTTTCGAGGGGATGCCCGCACCACTGCGACTTCTGCTATAAGGATGCGTTCTTCGAGGGCGGACGATCATTTTACACCCAGACGGTCGACGATGCACTCGCCGAGATCGATCGACTACCTGGGCGTCACCTCTACTTTCTGGATGATCACCTTCTTGGCAATCAGCGTTTCGCCAGGGGCCTGTTCGACGGGATGATGGGAATGAATCGCATCTTCCAGGGGGCCGCCACCGTCGACTCGATCCTCCGTGGAGACCTGATCGAGGATGCCGCAAAAGCGGGACTGCGAAGTATCTTCGTCGGCTTCGAGACCCTCGATGAAGCGAACCTTGAAATCAGCAACAAGAAACAGAACCTCGGTCGGAACTACCGCCGCGCGGTTGATCGTCTGCACGACCTCGGAATCATGATCAACGGAAGCTTTGTCTTCGGCCTCGACGGAGACACGCCGGACGTGTTTCGCAAAACGGTTGATTGGGCAATCGAAAGCGGCATCACGACCTCGACCTTCCATATCGCGACGCCGTACCCAGGCACCAACTTTTTTCGCGACATGCAGACTGCGAAGCGCCTGGAAACAACGGACTGGGATCTCTACGACACGCGCCACGTCGTCTTCAAATCGCGTATGGACCCGCACAAACTGAAGTCGGGCTACGACTGGTCGTATCGTGAGTTCTACAGATGGAGTGCAATCGCCAGGGCAAGTCTCTTTCACGGTTCCGCGAAGCACCAGCTTAAGCACCTCTTCTACGCGGGCGGGTGGAAGAAATTCGAACCGATCTGGAACGTCGTCATTCAGCTCAGGAGGCTCGGAGTAATGACGCCGCTATTGGAGGCGGTGTTGTCGAAGGTAACGGGACGCGGAAAGGAGCGGATACAATCCGCAAGCGACGTAGTAGAACCGGTGTTGCTTGGGGACTGAGCCTGCGCCGGCCGCGGCGGTAAGCTGCCTACACACCAGGCAGCATGAAGAAAATGCCTCAATTAGCAAGCAACGTCGCCTCAGGTTTGCATTCGTTATTTTGCGGATCTTCCGAACACGATCATCCGCACGATGCGTCCCGAACTCAACACCAAATCGCCATCGATTGCCACCGGCAGTCCAATCGTCGCGTCCGCCTCTCGCAGGCGCCGATTGACTAGCTTCGCCGCGATCCTATTCTCTGCGATCGGAACGTTCAGCGCACAAAGCACGAGCGCTCGCCAAACCCAGCCGGCAATGCCCGACTCCATGCATGCCCTGCGACTCGAGCTCGGCATCGACAACTACGCAGCTGCGAACCTCGGGTTGTCGCTCGTTCGATCGTCGCAGACCGCTGCCGGTCTGCACACGCCGGCGTCCGCGTCGAGCAATCCGACACATGATCGCGCGGATAGTACCGACTCCACATCCTCATTCGACTTCACACCAGGCGACTGGCTCGACAAACGGCAGGCCAACGGCTTTTTCCATCTCGGAGACATCAACATCCGGTACCGATCGTCGTCATCCGAACCGTGGATCGCGATTTCGACGGCCTCCAATCGAGCACCTGTCACGGCGCTGCCCGCATCCGGCGACGTGCTTGCCGCCGCGGAGCTGTCGGCGTCCCTCCCATCCGACATTCCGCTTCGCATTCGCCGCTACTGGGAAAACAACAACGGCGCGCTCGCCCTCCGCTTCGAGCTGACCAACACCGGCACCACACCCGTCGAGATCGGGGCGCTCGGCATGCCGATGGTCTTTAACAACATTCTCTCCGACCGATCGCTCGAGGAGGCGCACGCGGTCAATGTGTTCTACGATCCGTACGTCGGCCTCGACGCCGGATACCTGCAGGTCACACGGCTGAACGGCGCAGGCCCGGCACTCGTGGTGGTGCCGATGGAAGGCACGTCGTTCGAGGCGTACAATCCGCTTCGTTCGGATCCGACGCGGACGGGCGTTACGTTCGAAGGGTTCTACGAGTGGATGGCCCACACGCTCGCGTACAAGGACGGCAGCGACGAGGCGAATCCTAATGAGGCGGACCGACGCGGAGCTGAATGGCGCGATGCGGATCCGTGGAACCCGCCTACATCCGCGACGCTTCAGTCCGGAGCGTCGCGCAGTTACGGCGTTCGTTTCCTCGTTGCGGATTCCATCCGCGGAATCGAACAGACGCTCATCAGCGACGGCCGTCCCGTGGCGGTGGGCGTCCCCGGTTATGTCGTCCCGATGGACCTCGACGCACAGCTTTTTGTGAAGTCCGCCGCCACCGTAGCGTCGATTGCGGTCGAACCCGAAGGATCGTTGTCCGTCTTTTACGACGGCGAACGAACCAACGGATGGTCCGCCTACACCGTCCGCGGAAACACGTGGGGCCGCTCGCGCCTGACGATCGACTACGCGGACGGCACGAAACAGACGGTCCACTACAAGGTCATCAAGTCGCAGTCCGATCTTGTTGCCGATGTCGGCAGCTTCCTCACGAACGAGCAGTGGTTCGACGATCCGGACGATCCGTTCGGACGCGACCCGTCTGTCATCAGCTACGACTATTACAACAAGCGGCAGGTTACGCAGGACAATCGTGCGTGGATCGCCGGACTCGGCGACGAGGGCGGATCGGGTTCGTGGCTTGCCGCGTTCATGAAGCAGCTCGTACAGCCGAACGCGGATGAGATCCGCAAGCTTGAACGCTTCGTCGACTCGACGCTGTGGGGCGGACTCCAATATTCGGATGGCGACTTCAAGTACGGCGTGCGCAAGAGCCTCTTCTACTACGAACCCGATCGGATGCCCACCGGGACGTATGCGGACAGCATCCGTTACGGCGGATGGTCAAGCTGGAACGAGGAGCATGCCCGAACGGTGGGCAGGTCGTACAACTATCCGCACGTCGCAGCCGCGTATTGGGTGTTCTACCACATCGCGCGCAACTACGACGGACTCGTCACCAATCACGATTGGCGATGGTATCTGGAGCAAGCCTATCACACGAGCGAGGCGATGGTTGCGCTGGCGCCGGACTACGCGCAGTTCGGTCAGATGGAGGGATCGATCTTCCTCACGATCCTCCGCGATCTTCAGCGCGAGGGGATGATGTCGGAAGCGACGGCACTCGAAAAAACGATGCGAGCTCGTGCGGATGTCTGGGATGCACTGGACTATCCATTCGGCAGCGAGATGCCGTGGGATTCGACCGGACAGGAAGAGGTGTACGGATGGTGCACGTACTTCGGATTTGACGACAAGGCGCTGGTTACGCTGAACGCGATACTCGGCTACATGCCGACCGTGCCGCACTGGGGCTACAACGGAAGCGCGCGTCGCTACTGGGATTTCTGGTACGCGGGGCACCCCAAGTATTCGCGGCTGGAGCGGCAGCTTCATCATTATGGTTCGGGGCTGAACGCGATCCCCGTGCTCACAGAGTACCGGAAACGTCCGGATGACTTCTACCTGCTCCGCGTTGGGTACGGCGGTTTGATGGGATCGATCGCGAACGTCACGCAGGATGGATTCGGTCCGAGCGGTTTTCACTCGTATCCGTCCACGCTCGAGATCGACGGCTATTCCGGAGACTACGGACCCAACTTCTTCGGCCACGCCGTGAACACCGGAACGTACTTGACGCACCATCCGGAGTTCGGCTGGCTCGCGTTCGGCGGATCGGTTTCGGAGATCGGCGGCGCAGTTGTACTGCATCCACGCGATGCCGCACGACGGAGGGTCTTCATCGCGCCCGAGGGACTGTGGCTGACGATCGAGTCCGGCGCGTTCGAATCGGTTTCGTACGACACTGCAACCGGCGACATCACTATCGCTCTCGCGCCGGCAACGGATGCGGTTTCGCAGGTGTTGCTTCGCGTCGAACGAACGAATGCGGCGAGTGGAACGGCTGGTTACGCTCCCGTT
>JAGQWL010000048.1 GCA_020437385.1 Bacteroidota bacterium | reverse complement strand
TACAGAATCGGACATCGTCGGTTTTAGTTCGCGTCGAGAACGTAGTTTAGAAAGGCGTCAGCACTCGAGAACGGATTGCCGTTCGGCACCACGATTGCCGATACGAGATTCAAGAGGTGTGCTGCTTGTTGAGGTGCGTCTTCGCGCAGTCGTGATCGTACACGCGAGAAGAATTCCTGTGAATCATCAGCGTTTGACCCGGGGAAGAGCAGCACGAGTCGCTCTTTCTGCAGGTCAACAAATGCGTCGTCAGCGCTTCTCAGCGTTTCGAGTACGACTCCCGAAAGGAATTCGAAGTCGAATGGACGAACCGGTTCACGCGTCGGGTCAACACGCATGGCGACGAGGAGGAACGGCGCCCCACCCGTTGCAAGCTGCGAGAACTGTCCCTTCAATGACTCGGCAAACCTGGCCCGATTCTGGAAGTCGGTCGGCGACCTGCGAGGTGCGTCCCTGCGTACCTGTCGTCTCGATTGTGCCTCCTCCAGTGTCAGGGAGGTCGGGAATGCCTCGCCGAGACCTAATCCGGTTGCGAGATCGTCGAGCGTGGACGCCTGAACGGTGTCGGTAGTCTCCGACATCGGAGGTTCGCGATGAGAGGTTGGCTCTCGCGAGGGCTCACGTTCGACCACGGCCGAGTCGGATCTGTTTTCGAGCTGGGCGAGGGCTGCGTGACGCTGCTGCATCAGTGCGCGGTAGGAGCCCTCGACGTCCTCGAATCGGGAAACGACATCGTGCAGCGGCCACGAAACGACGGTGCGTCTCGTAACGTGGCCGAGCTGCGGAAGCAGCGTAAGCTTGTATCCCTCCGAATCCCTTTCCCTTGCGCCGACATGGATGGCTCCTGCGCACCGGCTCATGATGAATTCCGCAAGCTTTCGGGCAGAGTCATTTCCAGGCTCGGGAAGCGTAAACACGGCGGTCGTTTCAATCGGCTCAATCCGCTCAAGTAATTCGACAAAGTGATTTCGAAATTCACCGAGGCTGAGTTCCGTGCCGACGTTGATGAGCGAGACGAGGTCGTTTACCACGAGTCGCGCGGGTCTGAAGTCCAGGATCAATTCTGTAAGATGCTCAATCCTTGCTGAGGCGCTTTCGGGATTGGACGGGGCAAGGTCGCGCGTGCGGACGTGCCGGAAGAGCGAATTCTCATTTGCCGAGATCACGTTGAAGCCGATCGCGGTCGATTGTATCTGAAGATCCTTTTCGCGTGCGCTCGATACGAACATCGCCCGCTCTCCCAGCGCTACCCCGGCCTGTTCAAAAGCGAGGGCCAGCAGGCCACGGCCGTTGGATACACGTCCGTAGACGAGATAGCTGCCTCCCTTGAAGAGACCTCCCCACGCTCGGTCGACGACGTCCAGGCCGGACGTAATCTTTGCTGCGAACTCGTTCTTCTCTGACATCTGGAGGATGATTGTTCTCGTTCGTTCAGTCGTACACCTGCACGGTCCCTATCCGCGTCTGACGATCGGGCCTGTCTCGGTTGGCTTTCGTCGAACGCCGGACCCGCCCGCACGCCATGCTTCATAGGACATCTGAAGCAGTTCACGGGCCTCCGGGTGATCCGCAAAATACCGAGTCAGCTCGTCCCGGCGGGCAGGCTCAAGTTCGTCGGCGAGGAAGGCCGCGAATTCAGACAACGAGATTACGGAACTGTTCACGCTCGACCGATCGCTCTGGTTCGTTTTACGGTGCCCTGGATGCGGGCATTTCAGTTTTATTACTAACGACGAAAAAAGGCGAAATGGGATTCTAAGAGCGACGGCGAAGCGCAATGCTCCGGAATTATCACGAATTGTTTCCCGTGTCTCAAAACAGGATATTTCCGGCACTGTCGGGCCGAAAGATACAATGCGGATATTCGCCGAATCCGGCCGCTGATAGCACAATCTGCACTTCTAATACAGACTTCTTCAGATGGATCCCGATCTCCGCTCGATCCAACAGGCACGCGAACTCCTTCAGAAGGCGAGCGCCGCGCAGAAGGAATTTGCAAACGCGTCGCAGGAAAAAGTGGATCGTATCGTTGAGCGGATGGCTGCGGCGGGCGCACGGGCGGCTGAAACGCTTGCGCGGCATGCCGTAGAGGAAACGGGATTCGGGAGAGTCGAGAGCAAGGTCCAGAAAAATCTTTTTGCGACGACGACGCTGCTTGACCAGACGCGTCAGATGAAGACCTGCGGCGTGATCAGCCGGTCGACCGATAACGCTGTATGGGAAGTCGCCGTACCGATGGGAGTCGTTGCCGCCCTGACGCCTTCGACGAATCCGACATCGACCGCGATGTACAAGGCGATTGTCGCGGCGAAGGCGCGATGTGGGATCGTGGTAAGCCCGCACCCTCGTGCGGCCAACTGTACCGCCGCCGCGCTGACAGCGGTCGCGGAGGCCGCCTATCGGGCCGGTGCCCCGAAGGGGTTGTTCGCATGCATGTCCGAGGTATCGCTTGCCGGAACTGCGGAACTGATGGAGAACGCTCTTGTCGATGTTATTCTCGCAACCGGTGGCACGCCGATGGTCAAGGCTGCCTACTCGAAAGGCAAGCCGGCCTATGGGGTCGGGTCAGGAAACGTTCCCGTCTATGTCGACCGATCTGCGGATGTCGCGAAGGCCGCTGCAGATATTATCTACGGTGTCTCGTTCGACTGGGGAACGCTCTGTTCGACGGAGCGGAGCGTGGTCGCTGATCGGCCCATCCGGCAACGTCTGATCGAGGAAATGAAACGACGCGGCGCCCATTTTCTTTCCGCTGGCGAGAGGTCCCAGCTCGAACAATTTGTCGTGAAGGGCGGTAAGTTGAACATCGAGCAGGTAGGAAGACCACCAGTTGAGATAGCGGCCGGTGCGGGCTTTCGTGTTGACCAGAATACCACCGCCCTTGTCGCCGAAGTCACCGAAACCGGCAGACAGGAACCACTCTCGATGGAAACGCTCTCGCCGATCCTGACCTTCTATACCGAGGACGGTTGGGAAGCAGGGTGCGAGCGGTGTATCGCCATACTGAACTATGGCGGCATCGGTCACACGTTGGGACTGCATTGTCAGGCTCGCAACGTTATTGAGGCGTTTGCGCTTGAGAAGCCAGCGATGAGGATCGTGGTCAACACGGTGGCGGCCTTGGGGTCTGTCGGGTATACAACCGGCCTTTTTCCCGCAATGACGCTCGGTCCCGGGACGGTCGGTGGGTCCATCACGAGTGACAATATCTCGCCGTTGCACCTCATCAACATCAAACGCGTTGCCTTTGAAACGAATCCGGTTTCGGCGGGGCACGTGGGTACCGACGTGGCAGATAAGCCCCGGACGACGGGAGTGGTCCCGACAAAGTGGATAACCGAGATCGAGAACCGCCTGAGAGCGAGGGCAGGCAATCAGCCGCAGACCCGTATTGCGCCCGACAGTGAACGAACTTCCGCAAGCCGCCTTTCCGCAACGAAACAAGCCCCCTCAGCGACATCGAAAGCGGCGGTATCGGATGCGAAGGCCGAAACGAAGGTCGGCCTTGCAATCGACGAGACGCGGATTGACGAACTGATCAGGCAGTTTCGGAGGTAAGTGCCGAAGCCACGCGCCGAAACTCCATGCCTGATTCAATTGACTGCCGCCGGAGGCGCTGGTATATTCCAAGTTTACCTATAACGCACAAATTGACGCGAAAACGCGTTTTTTAATGGCCTCTACGAGCGATTTCCGAAACGGGCTCACGATAGTCTGGAACGGCGAACTGTGGTCGATCATCGAGTTCCAGCATGTAAAGCCCGGCAAGGGAGGCGCATTTGTGCGCACGAAGCTGCGCAATGTTCGCACGGGTCGCGTCAACGACAATACGTTTCGCGCAGGGGAGAAGATCGAAACCGCCCGAGTTGAACGCCACGCGCACCAATTCCTCTATGAGGACGACTTTGGTCTGCACTTTATGAACACTGATTCATATGAGCAGATCGCAATCCCGTTGGCGCTGGTGCCGTCGCGAGACTACATCAAGGAGGGAGCAGTCATTGATGTACTCATCTATGCAGAAACAGGTGAACCGCTTGCCACAGAACTCCCGAAGACCGTCGAGTTGGCGGTCGTAGAAACGGACCCTGGCCTGAAGGGCGACACGGCCACGGGCGGATCGAAGCCTGCCAGGCTCGAGAGCGGAGCAACCGTCAACGTGCCGCTCTTCATCAACGAGGGCGATGTCATCCGTGTAAACATTGAATCCGGCGAGTACCTGACGCGTGTGAGCTCGTCTTAATACGAGTAACGGCTCCGGATTGATCGAAACGCAAATCTATCGAACGTCATTATGGATCTTGAACGGATAAGGGAACTGCTGAAGCTGGTCGCAGACTCCGGAGTTGCCGAAGTGGAGATTGAGGACGAAGAGTTTCGGCTCGTCGTTCGAACGTCGCACGCGGTGGCACCCGCCGCAGCGGTCCCGCCGGCGCCCCCGGCGCAGCAGCCAATTGCCGTGCATACGCTTCCGGCACCCGCCGCTGTGCCCGCTCAGGAGTCGTCTGCGCCTGTCGAGTCGAGTCCGCCCCCTTCGCAGAATGAAGTGGTGATCAAGGCGCCAATTGTAGGCACGTTCTATTCGTCGCCGTCGCCCGATGCAGATCCGTTCGTGCGCGTCGGTGACACCGTGAAGAAGGGCGACATCGTTTGTATCATCGAAGCGATGAAGTTGATGAACGAAATCGAGGCTGAGGTCAGTGGCACCGTGCGGCGCATTCTTGTCGATAATGCGCAGCCGGTTCAGTATGATGAGCCTCTGTTCGTAATCGAACCCTGAATAACTTGAGCAGTTGGTTTCCACTTTCCCAATCTCGAACCGTGATAAATAAGGTCCTGATTGCGAACCGCGGCGAGATTGCGCTTCGTATTATCCGAACGTGTCACGAGATGGGGATCCATACGGTTGCCGTCCATTCGACGGCAGACAGTGACTCGCTTCACGTTCGCTTTGCCGATGAAGCGGTGTGTATTGGTCCGCCCGCCTCGCGAGACAGCTACCTCCGTCCCGATCGGCTGATCGCAGCGGCAGAGGTTACCGGGGCGGATGCCATTCATCCCGGATACGGATTTGTGGCCGAGAACGCCGAGTTTGCTGCGATCTGTGAGGACCACGGCCTCGTCTTCATAGGCCCCACCGCCGAGACGATTCGGCTGATGGGCGACAAGAGCCTTGCAAAGGACACCATGCGTGCTGCGGGTGTACCCGTCGTCCCCGGTTCTGACGGCGTCATCGAGAGTGCTCTTGAGGCTCGCGCGATTTGCGACGAGATCGGATATCCTGTGATGGTAAAGGCGCGGGCCGGCGGCGGCGGTCGTGGAATGCGGATCGTCCGCTCAGCGGAGCAGCTCGAATCCAACTTTAACGCTGCCCGCAACGAAGCGGAGGCTGCCTTCGGAGACGGCGGCGTGTATGTCGAAAAATTTGTCAGCCAGCCGCGCCACATCGAAATCCAGCTTCTCGGCGACGGTCAGGGGCGCGTCAAGCATTTTGGTGAGCGCGAATGTTCGATTCAGCGACGACATCAGAAGCTGGTCGAGGAGTCGCCGTCCCCGGTCGTCGATGCGGACCTGCGAGCGCGAATGGGCGAGGCGGCGGTCCGCGGCGCGATGGCGGTCAACTACAGGGGTGCTGGAACGATTGAGTTTCTCCTGGATGCGGATGGGAATTTTTACTTCATGGAAATGAACACCCGCATTCAGGTCGAGCACCCCGTTACGGAAGAAGTGGCAGACTGTGATCTCGTGCAGTTTCAGTTGCTCGTCGCGATGGGTGAGCGCTTGTCTGATACGCCAATCCAGATGGACGGACACGCGATCGAATGCCGGATCAATGCTGAGAATCCTTTCCGCAATTTCAGTCCGTCACCTGGACGTGTGACGGCCTTTCACCCGCCGGGTGGGCATGGAGTCAGAGTAGATACCCATGCGTATGCCGGGTATGTGATTCCGCCGCACTACGATTCGATGATCGCGAAACTGATCGTCCGAGCCAGAACACGGGATCTCGCGATAAAGAAGATGCTGCGTGCGCTGGACGAATTCGTGATTGAAGGCGTCAGCACGACAATCCCTTTTCACCAGCAGCTCCTCGTTGATCCACGATTTGTCGCTGGTGATTTCGACACGACATTTCTTGAATCATTCGAGCTGAAACCATAGCACGATTTCTTCAGGATATCTGCTACCAGATTTACGAAACAGGAGTTACCAACATGGAGTTTCCCGCTGATCTGAAGTACACGAAGGAACACGAATGGATTAAGTTCGACTCCGCGACCGCGATCGCGACTATCGGGATTACAGAGTTTGCGCAGGGAGAGCTTGGCGACATCGTTTTTGTGGACATAGAGGCCGTTGGGACCGAAGTTTCTGCCGACGGGATCTTTGGAACGATCGAGGCCGTCAAGACCGTTTCCGAACTCTATGCGCCGGTTGCAGGTAAGATCGAGGAGATCAACCCGGTGCTCGATGCGAATCCGGAAAAAGTGAACGAAGACCCTTACGGTGACGGGTGGATGATCAAGCTGAAGGTTGCAGATCCGTCTGAACTCGACTCACTGCTTTCCAACGAAGAATACGCCGCAAGCGTGGCCTGACCCGTCCTCCCCGATGCACCAGCGCCTCATCATTCTCGACTTCGGAGCACAATACACGCAACTCATTGCACGCCGAATACGCGAGGCAGGCGTCTATACGGAGATCTTTCCGTGCAATACGCCGACTGCCGAGATTAATGCGCTGCAGGCGACCGGCATTGTGCTTTCAGGGGGGCCCGCATCGGTTTATGAGCCGGGCGCACCGCAACTCGATCCTGCGGTCCTTTCGCTCAAACGACAGGATGGTTCGCCGATGCCGATCCTTGGGATCTGCTACGGACTGCAGGCGATGGCCCACGTGCTCAACGGTTCCGTGCAGCGGGCGGATGCGCGGGAGTTCGGCAGAGCGGAACTGAACATCGTAGAAGAGGATCCGCTGTTCGACGGCGTGCCGCAGCGCTCGTTCGTTTGGATGAGCCACGGCGACCATCTGTCCGCCCTGCCGCCCGGCTACCGGTTGATTGCGCGTACCGACAATGCACCGATCGCGGCGGTCAAGTCAGATTCGGAGCCGCACTATGGCGTCCAGTTTCATCCTGAAGTCGTTCATTCCGAATATGGCAGGAGCATGCTGTCCAATTTCGCGAGGCATGTCTGTGGCTGCGTTGGAGACTGGACCCCCGCATCCTTTATCGAGGAGAAGGTAGCTGAAATTCGAAAGCAGGTCGGGCAGGATCGTGTAATTCTCGGGCTGTCGGGCGGTGTCGACTCGTCAGTCGCCGCTGTGCTTCTGCATCAAGCCGTTGGCGATCAGCTTACCTGTGTGTTCGTCAACAATGGGCTGCTGCGCAAGGGTGAATGGGAACAGGTGCAGTACACGTTTCGTGACCATTTTCATATCAACCTCGAAGCTGTTGACGCCAGCCACCTCTTCTTGTCGCGCCTCGACGGTGTTACCGATCCCGAGAAGAAGCGAAAGATAATTGGAAACACGTTCGTGGATGTCTTCGACGATGCGACGGAGCGGATCGCGACGCTAGGCGGTCAGCGGGCGCGTTTCCTCGCGCAGGGTACGCTGTATCCTGATGTCATTGAAAGCGTTTCGTTCAAGGGACCCTCTGCGACCATCAAGTCGCACCACAACGTCGGCGGCCTTCCGGAGGAGATGAACTTCGAGATTCTCGAACCATTCCGGGAACTGTTCAAGGACGAGGTCAGGGAAATTGGTCGCCTCCTCGGTGTACCGGACGACATCGTCAATCGCCACCCGTTCCCGGGACCAGGCCTTGCCATCAGGGTTATCAGCGATGTCTCGGAAGCCAAACTGAACCTGCTTCGCGAAGCCGACGACATCTTTATAAAGGAATTGAAGAAGCACGGTCTGTACGACGAGGTCTGGCAAGCATTCGCTGTCCTCCTTCCGATTCAGACCGTCGGTGTCATGGGTGATGAAAGAACCTATGAAAATGTCTGTGCCCTTCGCGCTGTGACAAGTGTGGATGGGATGACGGCAGACTGGTCGGTACTGCCGTCAGCCTTTCTTGCCCACGTTTCGAATCGGATCGTGAACGAGGTGAGAGGCATCAATCGTGTCGTTTATGACATCAGCTCGAAGCCGCCCGCAACGATAGAGTGGGAATAGTGTCGCCGTTCCTTGTAGTTCTGCGTAGACGAAACACAATGCACCCGATGAAGTCGGTTTCCTGGCATCCTGCAAAGGTAGCCTCATTCCTCCTGGTACTGGTCTGCCTGATCGGCATCGTTCGCCCGGGCAACATCTATGCGCAGGGCATCCCCTCGATTGTCGGGGCGGAGAACGATTTCGAGGCCGGCGTTCGGAGCTTCGAAGCGGGATCGTATGACGCGGCCTACCAGTCGTTTCGGAAGGTCGTTGATTCATACGATCTCAATCAGAAGACGACAGCTGCTCGTCTCATGGCGGGAAAGGCACTTTACCGGATGGGACAATACGATGGTGCGATTGACAGTCTCGAACGATTCATTCGTGCCTTCCCCCGTTCGCGTTACGTGGAGTCTGCTAGAAGGACGATGGCGCTTGCTCGCGAGGCGGAGAAGCAGATCGGTGAAATGGCGGATGTCCTGCAGATTGGGGTTCTTCTCCCGACAACCGCAGACGACATCTCTTTGACCCAGGCGCTGTTCAATGGCTTCAGGCTTGCCGTCGATCAGCACAACGAATCCGATGACGGAAAGAATCTCGTCCGGATGGTCTTCGCGCCGTCGACCGGGACGATGGAGGAAACCTTTCAGGACTTTTCCGACGCGGGTGTGACGTTGGTTTTTGGCCCACTGTACAGTCGCGAGGCCGTCGAGGCCGCGAGGCTTGCAGAGGAACACGGGATCGTGATGTTGACGCCGCTGGCTACAGACGAAGACGTCTCCGACGGGCTCCGGTTCGTGTTTCAGGCAAATCCAACTCCTTCCATGCGCGGCCGTCTCATGGCGAAATTTGCCGTCGAGAGCCTGACCATGGACGAGTTGGCTGTGGTTGCCGAGTACAACAATTCGCTTTCCGAGCGGATGGCCGAGGGCTTCCAGGATGAGGTCGAACGGCTCGGAAAGAACCTTCGGGTCGTGAAAATGCTGAACGGCTCGAACGGGTGGTTTCGTCTTGCTGATGAACTGAAGGAAGACTCGCTGGCCGGCATTGATGCGATTTACCTCCCGATTACGGGAGGCAAAGCGCCGTCGCTGATCAAGGCAGCCATGGACAACGTCGATCGGCTGGGCTTGACCGTCAAGCTTCTCGGAAACAAGGAGTGGGATGGTCTTTCGAATCGGACGCAGGCAAGCAAATACCTGGCGACGTACACGAACGACTATTATGTCGATAGCGAGAATCCGCTTGTTGAGGCATTCCGCTCGACCTACGAAACCCTCGCCTCCGAGGAACCGAATCAGCTCGCATTCGTCGGCTACGACCTGGGTCGATTTCTGACGAGGGTGCTCGTCACGGACGATGGCAGGGACTTGATGGAGCGAATCCGGTTTGCTCCGCCGTTTCAAGGTCTGGCTGTCAAGGTCAACTTTGGCGGGGGTAATGTGAACCAGGCGATGTTTTACGAGCGGTACCGGAACGGACGGACGGAACTCCTGCGCTAGTCCATCCGCACTAAATTGGATGCACCAGACGTTTGTCCACCACAGTCGGACGCCCAGTCGTACCGCCAATCCTGACGCCACCGAACATTCTCAACGAAAACACTGATGAACCGAACAATTGCAGTCTTTCTGGTGATTCTATCCGGTTGCAGTGGTGGCAATCGACTTCGATACGATTCTCCCGAGGAAGCGTACACGAAGGGGATGGAGTATTTCGACGCGGGTAAATACTCTCGCGCAGTCGAGTACTTCCAGGGTGCATTTGATTTTGGACGAACCCATGCTTTTGCTGCGGATGCGCAGTTTATGCTTGCCAAGGCACAACAACTACAGGGCAATTACCTCCTTGCAGCGAACGAATACCAGCGTTTCATGCAGCTTTACAGAAGCGATCCGCGGGTGGAAGAGGCCGAGTATCAGAACGCCTTGACATTTTTTGAGCAATCCCCAAAGTACGAGCGAGACCAGACGGCCACAGAAAAGTCGATCGCCCAGTTCCAGCTCTTTATCGATCGGTATCCCCGCAGTGAGCATGTCAGTCAGGCCGATTCGTTGATTCGCGTTCAGCGCGAAAAACTGGCGCACAAACACTACGAATCTGCGAAGCTGTACGAACGAAGGGAACTGTACGAGGCGGCAGCCATGACGTTTGTTTCGGTGTTCGACCGATACCCGGATACCTCATGGGGTGATGATGCGCTTCTCGGTGCGGTCAAGAACTTCATTGCGTTTGCGAAGCAGAGCGTGGATCGGAAGCAGGACGAGCGGTACCAGCTTGCGGTGGATAACTACAAGACGCTGGTTGAGATCTTTCCAGACAGCCCGGCAACGAATGAGGCGCGGCGGCTGATCGAAGACAATGCCGAACTTGCGGCGATGAACTGATGCGAGTCGGGGTGTTTGGTGGATCATTCAATCCACCACACGTTGGTCATCTGATCGTGGCCGAGACGGCACTTGCAGCGTGCAGGCTGGACAAGGTTCTGTGGATACCTAACAGTATCCCGCCGCACAAGACACTCGAGGACAACACTTCGGGGGAAGACCGGGCGTCAATGGTATGCTCCGCGATTGCGGGCAACGTCGCGTTTGAGTTCTCAGATATCGAGCTTCAGCGTTCCGGCAAGTCCTATATGGTTGACACGCTACGGATCCTAACTGAGTCGCGTCCGGCCGACGCGTTCTCGCTGATCGTGGGTCTGGACAGTCTTTACGGATTTTCCGGATGGCGTGAACCTGAAGTGATTCTCCGGATGGCGAGGCTGGCAGCGTACCCCCGGCGCGGGGTCGACAGCCGTGGTGTTCCGCAGCCCGTGTTGTCGGACACGGATATCATCGATGCGCCGATGGTCGACATCTCGTCCACACTCATCAGAGAGCGGATTCGGCGAGGAGACTCCATCCGCTATCTCGTTCCCGACGGAGTTCGCGAGATAATTCTGAACAGAAACCTATACAGTGCAGCCTGACGTGTTCGGAGATCGCCCCTTCAGGCACTGGCCGACGACAGTGATTACGGCCGTCGTCTTCGCCCTTCTTTTTGAGGCCGTGTACGCCCTTGCCATGGCACTTATCGGCGATGGCTATCCCGGTGCAGGTGAGGCGATGCTTTTCGGCTTGATCGCCCTGGTCGGGTTTCTTGGAGCTGTCGCCGTTGTGCGCTATTTGCAGGATCGCGAAGGCGCGGAGTGACGGATCAGCCGTAACGGCCTTCGATATAGTTTGCGGTCTCCTTGAACTTCGGCGTCACGAACATCTCGTCTGTTCTAGAGTGTTCGACCATCTTGCCCATCAGCATGAATGCTGATTCGTCGCTTACGCGCCGCGCCTGTGCCATGTTGTGGGTTACGATCAGAATGGTATAGTCGCCCCTCAAACGGAACAACAGTTCTTCGACTGCGGCAGTCGCCTCCGGGTCGAGGGCAGAGCACGGCTCGTCCATGAGCAGGACGGCAGGCTTGATAGGCAGGAGACGGGCGATGCACAGTTTCTGCTGCGCCTCAAGAGACAGCTCGATCGAATTGGCATCCAGCTTGTCCTTGAACTCATCCCACATGAGCACTTCACGAAGCGCCTGTTCGACGATTTCGTCCTCCTGCCTGCGATTCACCGAGGAGCGGCGTGTTGCCTTGGCCTCGTGAAGCCGATAGCCGAACAAAACGTTGTCACGAATCGAAAGTGGGAAAGGGTTCGGTCGTTGAAACACCATCCCGACTTCCTTGCGAAGCTGGGGCATCGAGACGTTTTCATCCAGGATGTTCTTTCCAAGCACTTCAATCGTGCCTTCAGTTCGCACGTACCCGAGTCGCTCGTTGATCCGATTGATCGAGCGAAGCAATGTGGATTTGCCGCATCCGGATGGACCAATCAGTGCCGTGATCTGTCCCCGGCGGACGTCGAAATCGACGTCGTAGAGTGCCTGAAAGTCTCCATACCACAGATTCAGTTCGCGGGTACGGATGGCCATCTCCACGTCTGAATTGCTACGTCTGGTTTCCCCGCCCGGGGTCATGGGGGAGTCCGTCATCCGAATCGACCCTCAATATAATCTGTGGTGCGTGTGTCGCTGCACTCCCCGTTGAACAGCGCCGACGTGGCACCGATCTCCACAACCTCTCCATTCAGAAAGAACGCGGTGCGATCGGCCAGCCGTTCCGCCTGCTGCACGAGGTTCGTTACGAGTACGATAGAGACTTCCTGTCGAAGCTCTTTCAGCACGTCCTCGATTCGCATCGTCGTGACGGGGTCGACGGCAATCGAAAATTCATCCAGCATCAGAAGGCGAGGATTCTGTGAGAGCGCGCGCGCAATTGTCAGTCGTTGCTGTTGCCCACCGGACAAAAGGCTTCCGAGCGAGTCCAGCCGATCCTTGACTTCCTCCCAAAGGGCAGCGCGCGTCAGGCAGCGCTCAACGATGTCGTCGAGTTCGGACTTCTTGCTCACGCCGGCCAGTTTCGGGGCCAGGGATACGTTGTCGTATATCGAAAGCGGGAGGCCCACCGGTAGCGGAAACACGACACCGATCATTCGGCGCAGCGCAAAGACATTCTTCCACTTGCGAACCTCGCGACCAAGAAAGCGGACGTGGCCGTCAACCTTCATTCCCGATGTCACGAGATCCATTCGGTTGATCGCCTTGAGCAGAGACGTCTTGCCGCTATTTGCGGGTCCGATGATCCCAAAGATCTCGTTCTCGTAGACAGAGAAGCTCGCGTCGCGCAAGGCGGACTTGCTTCCGTAGGAGATGGAGAGTTCCTCTACGTCGAGGACGACCCGCTTGTCGGTTGGCGTACCTGCTTCAGTCATACCCGTCATCACCACTTCTTTTTGTTGCGCAGGTAGGTTCTGAATCCAATCGACAGCGCGTTCATTGCCAGAACGATCAGAATGAGGAGCAAAGCGACGCCGTACGGCAGGTTCTCCGGTACATCCGTGACCTGTGTGGAAAGCGTATACAGGTGGAGTGACAGCGCCATTGTTTGGTCGAAGACACTCTCCGGCAGGAACGGAACGAAAAAGACTGCGCCCGTGAACATTATCGGGGCGGTCTCGCCGGCGGTTCGCGAAACTTCAAGAATCACACCCGTCAAGATGCCGCTTACCGCGTTTGGAAGGACGACCTTGCGGATGGTCTGCCATTTGGTTGCACCGAGGCTCCAGCAGGCTTCGCGAAACGCATGCGGAACGGATTGCAACGCCTCCCTGGTCGCGACAATAACAACCGGCAAGGTCATGATCGCCAGCGTCAGACTCGCCGACAGGATGCTCGTTCCGAATCCGAAGAAGATGACGAACGCGCCCACGCCAAAAAGTGCGTGAACTATCGACGGAACGCCCGCGAGATTAATGATGGCAAGATTGATAACCCGTGTGAGCCAGTTGTCCTTTGCATACTCGGAAAGGTAGATGGCCGCGGCGACGCCGAGGGGAACGGAGAAGAGCAGCGCGACAAGTACGAGAAAAATGGTACCGAGGAGCGCAGGATAGATGCCTCCTTCCGTCATTCCGTTCTTTGGAAATTCCGTGAGGAAAGACCAGCTGAGTACGGGTCCTCCCTTAATCACAAGAAGCGACAGGATTACCAGGACAGGTACAATCAGGACGACGGCCATTGCCAGGAAAAGATACCTGAAACGCTCCTGGATCCGGTCGTTTCTGATGTTGAGCTCGGTTGCCTCAAACATTCTTTCGGCGAACTCCCCGCACTACGAGGTCGGCGGTCAGATTGATTACAAAGGTTACAACAAACAGGAAGATTCCGAGCGTAAACAGCGCACCATAGTGGTCTGAGCCGACGGCCGTTTCACCCAGCTCTGCCGCAATTGTCGCCGTAAGCGCGCGAACAGAGTCGAATACACTATGCGGAATGTTGACAGCATGGCCGCTCGCAAGCAGCACGGCCATAGTTTCGCCGAATCCCCGACCGACGCCCAGGAGAATGGCCGAGACAAGTCCGTTCCGAGCGGCGGGAAGGACGACCTTGAAAATCATTTGCCATCGCGTTGCGCCCATAGCCTCGGCAGCCTGACGATAGGAATCAGG
>JAGQWL010000047.1 GCA_020437385.1 Bacteroidota bacterium | reverse complement strand
TCGAGTTACTACACCCTTCTGGACGGAAGCGGCGTGGCGGACGAAGTGACCCTTGAACAGACCTATCACGCATTCGCCAAACTCCTGGTTGGCGATACCGGACCGGCGGAAGAACTGGTGGGCGGTTCGACCGGGTCGGAAGAGGCGGCTTTCCGCGGGTTCTTTGATTCTAACGCCTTCACACTTTCTGCCAGCATTTCGGACGACGGAATCGGAATCGGCGCCGGCTGGAATGATGCGGAACCGATGGTCAACGGAATCGCATATGCGGGGTTTACCGGATGCTCGGGCGAACCGGCGGAATGCAACGCCTCATTCGGTTATGCAGACAACGACGAGGGCTTTGGTCTTAAGGCAATCAATGGAGTTTTCCGGCCGCAGGGAAATGCAACCGCCGCCGAAGTGTCGGACAATCTTTTCCTGACCCTGGACTTCTCCACCAACCCCGGTCCGGCAGGGAAACGCGCCGCCGCATCCGATCCATTCTGCTCCGCCACGATTTTCTCCGGAGACCTGCGCAAACCGGATAACAGTCCTACCGCGTACGTCCTTTCCGACAGCCTCGATACGATCATTGCATGTGGCGACATCTCCGATCCGTATTTCATCACGGCTCAGCTCACCGGTGCCGGGAATCAGACCGTTCGCGGGATGTGGGCGACGGACGGTAAACTGTTTGCCGCGGCTCAGTCCACCCAACCGAACTTCGTTTCGTACGATCCAGAGAACTCCGGTGTACCGATCTTCATCAACAACGCGAGCGCATCCATACTTGCCTACGATGCCCAGACGCTCGAGTATTTGTTCGCGCGGCGCCTGACCGGACCCGCAAATCAGTTTATTGTCAACACATCCACTGATCCGTACGGCAACACGGCCGTCCTTTCGACCTACGACGATAGCGGGAACACGAAGTCGCGGGTCGCTCTCTACAACTCACTGGGAGACACGCTGCAGGTCTTCGATAACTTTGGAAACGGCGTCCAGGCGCAGTCGATCGATATGATCGGATCCATCGCACACATCGGTGGCGTCGTTCATGATGGTGGCTCACTCAATACCATCAATCCGTGGAGCGAAACGCCGCCTAACGGACTGCCGTCACTCTTCCACGCGAGCCTTCCTTTCGCCTACGAGGTGCATCAAGCCTTCGCGCCGCTTGCCGCTGATGCGATTTCCTACCAGGGTGGCGGTACCAACATCAGTCAGTCACTTGCAGCGGGTGACGCCGGAGCGGCTGTATCGTTTGCCGTGGCTATTCCGGCGATTTTTGTCGGCCAGACAGGATTCTATGCGGATGCCACCGAAGCCGGCTTCTACGCACATGTTGGTTCTTTCACCGCCGCTTTTCCGCTGCCCGAAGGGAATCCCGGCACCGTGGCCGCCCGTTTCGTTAACGCGACCGGATCATCCGATCCCGTCGTTGTAGAAATCCACAACAACAGTGACTCGGCCACGGAATCGATCGCGAACGAAACAGGCGTCCAGATCCTGCTCGACGGTTACACGGGTTATGCGCCGGTCTTCTTCATCTCCGGGGCCGGAAGCAGCGAACGCGTCGCGTACCGACTTGCGTCGCCAATAGGGTCGTCCACACTGGATTTCACCGTCGTGCTTACACCGGCCAGCGGCAAGTCCGCAGCAACCCCCGGTGTACTGGTGTACGACACCATTGGTCGGCATCTGGCAGTTGACGTTGTCACGGCCATCGACCCCGGGGAAAGCCAACGGCGGATGGCGATCCTGTCGATCTTTCCGAATCCGATCCGCTCCACCGCGACGATTGCGTATACTGGCGACGGCGCAGATGCTGCGGATATTCGAATCTTCGATGTTACGGGTCGAGTCGTGCGACGGCTCGAAATAACCGCTGCGACCCCAGGTCCGCAGTCGGCCGTCTGGGATGGCCGAAATGACGCCGGACAGGTAGTCGGGTCCGGGGTGTATTTCGTGCGCATACAGACTGGTGAGTCCGTTGATTCGCGCGCTGTTGTTGTGCGCCGCTGATCATTCAACCACTTCGCCGTGCGGATTGCTCTCCTGATACTAGTACTTCTGGTTTCGTGTACGTCTGCAAAGTCGCAAGGTCGCAACGGGAGCATTACGAGGGTGTCGATCGAGCGCGGATTGTCAAACAATTCCGTCCGAGCCATTCACAAGGATGCCACCGGGTTCATGTGGTTCGGCACTGCCGACGGGCTCAATCGTTTTGACGGACACGACTTCGTGTCGTTCTTCCGTGACCCGTCTGACGCGACATCGCTCTGGTCGAACAACATCCGCGCTATCGATGAGGACTCGGAAGGGGTCCTGTGGATTGGCACGACCGCAGGCGTGAATCGCTACGACCCGTTCAGTCTGACCTGGTCCCGGGTGGTCGGAATTCCGGAGGTGGCGGATGTCATGCGCGAGGAAAACGACCTCTGGATCGCGACCCCGACAGGCTTGTATCGCTACGACCTGTCCCGTCGTCAATTGGATACGATCCGCGAGGACTCTTCGTCACAGTTTCTGCCGTCGGTGCAGCGATGCGGCGATCGGTTCGTGTACTCCGGTTCCGGGAGACTGTTTGTGGGCACTGATCCGTCAACGCTTCAAATGATCGAGAATTCCGACACTGTTTCGTCAGCGTTCTGTGCCCTGGATGCCGGCGCCAACGCGGTTGCGAACTACGTGTCAGCATCGGGGACCTGGAGTTTGTTGAATGATAATTCTGTCGCGCGCATTGCGGATTCGGGTGGTCGAGTAGCGTTGATCGATTCGGCGAACGATGTATGGACCGGCGGGCCGCAGGGGCTCTTTCGCGCGGGCGATGACCGGTCCTCGTTCAGAGTGCGCCTGGATCCTTCCGACTCGAGGGCACTCTCGAACGACGTGTGGGCGCTTGCAGAGGACGAGCAAGGTGGACTCTGGGTCGGAACGTTGGGAGGTCTCTTCCGTGTAGACTTTGGCGAACCGCTGTTCTGGGCCGAACCTGCGATCAAGGGCGTTGCCGTTTCGGCAATTCTGGTGGAAGGCAATTCTGCCTGGTTCGGTACCATAGGAGCTGGGTTGATCCACTTCCGCGACGGCGCAGTCGTTCGACGGTATCGTGGATCTTCAGGTGGCATTCCTGGTGACATCGTTTGGACCGCTCACCGTGACGGGAGTGGACGGCTTTGGATCGGCACGAACCTTGGCCTTGCTGTACTTGACGAAAAAACAAGTCGATTCTTGTCAGTGCCACTGCCGCAAGAAGCCGCTGGCCCTTCTGTGAACGTCGTGGCGTCGGACGGCCGCGGGGGCTTGTACATCGGCGGTTCGGGCCTGATGCACATCAGGAAGGGTGCAACAAAAGTTGACTGGATTGCAGGCAGCCGGGGAGGCCAGAAGCCGGGACCGTCCAATGTCCAGGCGATCCACGTGCGAACGGACCGCACTGTCTGGGTTGGCGACGAATTCAACTTCTTGTTTCGCGTCGACTTCTCGCCTGACGGTCGCGGTGCAGTAAACGTTACCGATTCAGAAGCCCTGTTTCCCGGCCTTGACCTTCCGCTGCGGACGGCCGTTCGCGACATCGTTGAAGGAAGTGATGGGACATTGTGGCTCGCCTCGGAATCGGGCCTGATCGCAATCGAAGCCGATCGTTCCAGCGCCCGCATCTGGACAATGGCCGATGGGCTTCCCAGCAACCTCGTCTTCGGTATCGTGAATGCCGCAGATAACCTCTGGCTGAGTACCGGTCGAGGACTGGCCTTGTTCAACACGGAGCAGGCTGAAGTGGAATCCCTTCGAGAAAACCGGGATCTGACATCGGCCGAGTTCAACAGACGCGCACGATTCATGAGCGACGACGGACAGCTCTGGTTCGGCGGCAGCGACGGCATCGTGCGGTTCAGGCCGAACGCCTATCTGGGTGCGTCGCTTCACGACGAGGTCGTGGTAACGCGAATCCAGAAAACAAAAGGAAGCGGACTTGTCGAGATCAGCTCGCTGCAGGGAATGCGTTCTGGAATCACGCTCAGGCCAGGTGAGCAATTCGTCGGATTCGACTACGCAGTCCTCGATTTTGGATCGAACCCCAATCACAATTATGTCTACCGACTCGTGGGAGCAAGCGACGAATGGACTTCTACCGGTCAGAGTCGCAGCGTACGGTTTTCCGGCCTTTCGCCCGGGCGGTACGAATTTCAGATTGCCGTTGCCTCGCCGGGGTCGGCGCCGGCGGGTAAACCTGCTGTCGTAGCCGTCCGCGTGCTTCCGCGTATGTGGCAAACGTGGTGGTTCAAGGTGCTCGCTTCCATCGGGCTCGTCGCCGCGTTGATT
>JAGQWL010000371.1 GCA_020437385.1 Bacteroidota bacterium | reverse complement strand
GTCAGCACCGACGGAACCGGGGCTGCGGTCAGCGGGCGCATCGCACCCAATCATGCGCCAACGTTGTCGAATCCCTTTGGCATCGACGGTCCGCGTACTGCCTACCTTGCAGACAAGGCGGCGGTGGTCGCGGGAGACAACAACGGCCAGATCGACCTCTTCGCGGAGTCCGATCAGATCGAGGCGATCAACTGGCTGAACGATGCGATTCCGTCCTCGCAACGGATTGCCGAAGGTGGTATCAGTGCTAACGGGGCGTACGCCTGGTGGGTGACAGTAGAGCAGTACTCGGAACTTGTTGTGGGTGCGGGCACCGGGCTCAACCTGTTCCGACGTCGGCTGGATCCGCTGTCCGAGATCGAGCCCGCGGCGATCGTGCGCCAACCGCTCGATCGCCTCGCGCTTGTCGGAGAGACAGTTGTACTGAATGTTGAAGCCACGGGCCAACCCGCGCCCTCCTTTCAGTGGTTCAAGGACGGCGTCGAGCTTGCCAATGCCACGGGGTCGACACTCTTCTTCGCCACGGTCGACTTCGGTGATGCGGGCGCTTACACCGTACGCGTATCTAACGAGGCGGGTGAAGTTACGTCGTCGCCGGCGCTGCTTGTCGTCGAATCGCGCGATCCGGTATTCATTAGCCAGCCGAGCGCGGTCGAGGTCAAAGAGGGCGAGTCCGTCACCCTCACCGCCGATGTTGCCGGACTTGAGCCGCTGTTGTATCAGTGGCGGCGAGACGGCGCGGATCTAGCGCCGCAGGATCGATACGCCGGCGTCCGAAACGACACGCTTCGCATTGAGAACGCGATACCCGACGATAGCGGCACGTATGAGTTGGTCGCGACAAACACCGAATCGGCTGTGACGAGTGAGTCTGTGGTGGTCACCGTAACGTCGACGATTGCGACGGAAGGTGAAACGGGGCTGCCGACCGCGTTCGAGCTGTACGGCAACTATCCGAATCCGTTCACGGGACACACGACGATTCCGTTCGACCTGCCCGAGGCATCTTCCGTTCGCATCAGCGTGTACAACGTGCTCGGGCAGCGGGTGGGCGTCGCGGCGGACGGCGATTTTGCTGCCGGGCGGCACACGGCCTCACTGGATGCAAGCGCGCTGGCGAGCGGCGTCTACATTTATGCTATCGAGGCGGGGAGTTATCGCGAGTCGCGGCGGATGATGGTGGTGCGGTGACAGGTTGGTCGCGATCTTCGATCGCGGAATCGCTACGACTCAAACTCATCCGGCAGGATCTGCTTCTTCACGTCGTGGGCCATCCAGGTCTGGGTCATGCCGCCGTCGACGCGGAACTCCGTCCCCGTAACAAAGGAGGCGTCGTCGCTTGCGAGCCAGAGAACGGCCTTGGCGATCTCGTCGGTCGTTCCCCATCGGCCCATCGGAATGACCTGGAGTGAGTGCGCCCGCATGTCGGCCTCAAGCTTTCCGCTATCCGCGTCACCGTAGTCGGCGCCAAAGGCCGTTTCGATGGCGCCGGGGCTCAACGCGACGACCCGGATCCCGATATCCGCAAGAGACGCCGCGGCGTCGTACGTGAAGCTCAGCAACCCTCCCTTTGTTACGGCATACGAGACGGCGACTCCCTTCGGGATGTTCGCCTCGACGCTGCTGATGTTGATGATCGCTCCACCGTGCGGACGCGCATCTGTTCGACGCATCCACGGGATTACCCATTTGGAAAGAAACACCGGTGCGGTAATGTTGATCGCAAGGACCTTGTCCCAGGCCTCCTTCGTGATGCCGCGCACCGAATGCAGCGATCGCGTCGCCGCGTTGTTGACAAGCACGTCGATACGCCCGAGCGACTCCCCGATCTGTTCAACGGTTGACTCGACCGCGTAAAGATCTGCCAGGTCGACGGTGTAGGCGTCGCAGCTTCCGCCGCTTGCGCGAATGCGATCTGCAAGCGCATTCAGCTCGTCAGACAGAATATCGATAGCTACGACGTAATAACCGGCTGAGGCGAAGACGTGCGCGATCGTCTCACCGATTCCCCGGGCGGCTCCCGTGACCAGGGCGACCCGTTGATTGTTCTTTGTGTTGGTGGCCATGACGAAAGTTTCGGAATAAAAGAACGGTCGGCTGACAAGTGGCAACTGACCACTGGCAACTTCGCGAGCGGAGCGGGCGACTACTCCGACCAAACAGCGAGCTCGTTCCCGCTCGGCTCGAGGAAATGAAACCGCCGTCCGCCCGGGAACGAAAAGATATCCTTCGTCACCGTGCCACCGGCCGCTACAACATCGGACAGTGTCGATTCGAGGTGTTCACTGTAGAGCACAATCAAGGCGCTTCCATTCGAAACCAACGCGGCGTTATTCGCGCGGTAAAAACCGCCATCCGTTCCCTGATCGCCAAAGGACGCGTAGTCCGGACCGTAGTCGGTGAACGTCCACCCGAACGCCTTTGTAAAGAAGGCTTTTGTCGCCTCGATGTCACGGGCGGGGTATTCGATGTAGTTGATCTTGTTGTGCTGGCTCATGGCTGTTGATGGGTAGGCTGGCCGCTGGTTTCGAGCGCGGATCGAATGGAGCCGTGCACCAGCCATGATACGCGAAAGTGAGATTCAGTATGTCGGTTTGGGCCATGGGGCCCGGATTGGTGATACCGAACGAGACTGCCGCCCCGTCGTCGAATGGGTTTGCCATATGGTGGTGAATGACCCAATTGGTCGCGGTTTTTCGGTATTACGGGTGCAAATTCTCTCTAATCAGTACCCTTTCCGATGCACCGCCTCCTATTGCCGCTCGTTTGCGTCCTGTTCGCGAACCCTGCCGCCGCGCAATCATTCGAGATACTGCCCTCGCCCGACAATGCGTCGCTCACGTATGCGACCGCCATCTCGCCCGACGGCAAGACGATCTTCCTGCGGGCGGACAACACGCCGTACGCCTGGCGAGACGGAGAGACCACGGCCCTGCCCTTCGGAAGCGGCGTGGGAGGGAACGTAGTCGCGTCCACCCCGGACGGCTCCATCGCTGTCGGCTCATTGCAGCGATCGGACGGCTACTCCAACGCAGCCATCTGGACGAACGGCGAGTTGCGGGTTGTTACCATTCCGTTCTCGCCGACAAGCGCTTCGTTCAACGGGATCTCCGCCGACGGGTCGACCCTCTCCGGAACCGGCATCTACACGCTCGACCCGGCGGAACGCTGGCAGGCCTTTCGTTACGTCGACAGCACGGCGACGGTCGCTCCGCTCGGGTTTCTGAGTGGCGACGTCTTCTCAGAGTCCGCGGGCATTTCGGCGGACGGATCGATCATCGCCGGAGGCTCGCACGAAACCCGCTTCGAGATCTACGATGCCTTCTACTGGGACGGATCCATGCACGCGATCCCGAAGATCGAGCCCAACGCGGAGATGTACACGCAGGCGATGAGCTCCAACGGCAGGTATGTCGCCGGTGGATCGTACGGCCTCCAGCGACAGGCCTGGCGCTACGAGATTGGGTCGGGGCTGGTGCCGATCCCGTTCGTCGAGGGCGCCGGCGTTCAGTCGCCAACTGTCGTTCTCAACGACGGAACGGTATTCGGTACCTGGTACGCCCGGATTGGAACCGACCGCGGCGTGTTTATCTGGAATCCGACCGACGGCCTTCGCAAAATCGAGTCACTGATCACTGAACTTGGCCTCTCGACATCCGGCCTTCAGTTAAGAGAAGTTACGGGTGCAACGCCGGACGGCTCGGTGATCACTGGGGACGGCTGGAATGGATCGGCTAACGTTGCCTTCCGACTTGTCGTCACTCCAGCCGAAGAGATCGTTGTGAACTCAACCGACGACGACTCGGACTTCAATCTCGACGACGAGATCTGCGATGCGGATCAATCGGCTTCAGGTGAGCAGTGCACCTTACGTGCCGCGATCGAAACCGCGAATGCGGACGGGACCGGAAAACGAATCACCTTCGACATTCCGGGAACCGGTACACACACGATCGCCGTCAGCTCGCCGCTTCCCGAACCCGGCGAGAACATCAAGATCGACGGCACAACGCAACCGGGTTACGACAAGAAGCCCGTCGTTGTACTCGACGGCTCGGGTGCCGGGACGGCTACCGACGGGTTGACACTTTCGGGAAGTGGATCCGGCGTCTCCGGACTCGCAATCGATAACTTCGGCGGCAACGGCATACGCGTGACAGGAGCGAGTGTGCTGATCACACGGATGCACATCGGTACCGAGAACGGCGTTGGAAAGAGCGGCATCCTCGCAGAAGGTTCGTTTGACAACCTTACCGTCGGCTCGGAGTCCGACGCGAGCCTCGGCAACACGATCGGCAACACGGGCGGAGACGGCATCTACCTGAAGGGGCCCGACAACGCAGCACTCGGCAAAAACGCGCACGCGCTGATCAACATCCGCATCTCCAACAACCTGATTGGCGCACTGATCGGCCCACAGAACACCCCCACGGCCCTGCAGATCCTGCAAAACGGGATCCGGATGCTGAATATCCAGGGTGGACTCTTTTCATTCAACACGATCGTGAACAGCCGCGAGAACGGCTTCGACATCAGCGGGGCCGGTACCACGCAAAATACCTTCACGGGTAACGATGTCGGCGGATGGTTCATGCGTACCGGCAACTCGCTCGACAAGGTCGTCGCAATGGGCAACCAGATGAACGGCTTCATGCTGCATCCCGGGCCATTCGGCAACCTGTTTGGATTCCTCGGCAAACGACCCAACACGGTAGTCGGGAACAGCCACTACGGATTCCGGCTCACGGGCAGCAACAACAACGACATCAGCGGCAACCTGATCGGTGTACCCGCAGACAGTCTGGAGAACGTCCCGGAGAAGAATGGATCGCCGATGATCAACATCGGCAACGTACTGGGCGGTCTTTGTATCGAGGACTCGGAAGGAAACGTCATCGGCAAGCCGGGACTCGGAAATATCATCTCGAACAATGGCTCAACGCAGGACCATGCCGGCATTATTCTCAAGGGTGTTCTAACGAAGCTGAATCTGATTCAGTCGAACCATATCGGAACGAATCCCCTTGGCCACCTGATCGGCAACCTCGGCTCGGGCGTTCTCGTCACCGAAGGTGCTGACGAAAACACGATCGGTGGAGACTCCGAACCTTTCGGCAACATCATCGGCGCGAACTCCGGGAATGGAATCTACCTCAAGGGTCCGGCGCTCGAGCAAACCACGTCCGACGCTGTTGCGAAGACGGTTGCGGCATCCGCCATCAATTTTGGGAACGTGTCGCACAACCTGATCGGTGCGATGATGGTCGGAAACGTGCCAAAAAACATCGGCAATCTCCTGAACGGGATCTGCATGATCAATGCCGCGAAGACCATCGCCAGCCTGAATACCATCGCCGGCAACATGAAGAACGGCGTTGAGGTCGCCGGTCCCTTGAGTGTCGACAACCTGTTTCAGGCAAATCGGATTGGGGCGATAGGCATGTGGGCCAGTCTGTCAGACCAATCACAGGTAACGGCCTTCCCGAACCTCGAGAACGGCTACCTGATGCGCCAGCTCGTACTTCGAAACATCATCAAGGGTCTGTTTGGACAGAAAAGTATCGTACTCTCGAACCGTAAGTACGGATTCCTCCTTGACGGCGCCCGTGAAACGCAGGTACTCGAAAGCAACGTCGGGAATCTCGGTGACCTCCCAACAGGCCCGAATGGGAAGAACTCGGAGATGATAAACTTCGGGAATGCGCTCGGTGCATTGTGCGTGCGAAACTCCACGAACACATTAATTGGCCTGCCGGGACTTGGCAACATCCTCTCCGGTAACGGAACAGATTCCACGAACGCGGCAGTCACCCTGCTGGGCAATCTTACGAAGGGCACCAAGATGCTCGCCAACATGATTGGCACAACCCTGAACGGTTCGGAAGCCGTGCCGAATACGGGTCCCGGCATCAAGATCGACGGAGCATCAGAGACGGAGATCGGCGACGGGACAGAGGACGGCCAGAACGTCGTCAGCGGAAACCTCTCCGATGCGATCCAGGCCATCGAGTCGTCGCTGACAAAGATCAACGGCAACATTTTCGGACGGAAGCCTGGTTCGCTCCTGCCGTTCCCGAACGTCGGCGCAATGCTGAAGCTGCAGTCAGACAAACTGACGACCGTGGAGCGGAACAACATCTTCTCGGAGATCCAGTCCGCCATCGATGGACTTAACTCTTTCAACTTCAAGTTGTCCGGCAATCGCGTCGAGCAGGCCTCCGAGATACCCATGCCGGCAATCCGGCTTCGTGGTGCAGACGGTGCCGTGATCGGCGCGCGGGCACAAACATCGACGGACGTTGCCACGGGAAGCGAGGGCAATGAAATCATTGCGCACGAGGCAGTGCACGTTGTTCAGGGAAATCGTGTTCAGGTCACGGATAACTCCGTGACGGCCCCCGATGGGCCAGACCAGGCTGAGGACGTGCCGGCAATTCTGCTCGAGGGGGTCACCAACGCCCAGATCGGCGATGCGACGCGCGGGAATACGATGACGCTTCGCGGGGGCACCGGCGCAAGGTTCGTTGACTCGCAGGTCGACGTTGTCCAGCTTTCAATTCAGCAGGCGCAGCTCGGACTCGACCTCCAGCAGACGCAGATGATCGCTGAAATGATTCAGCTCGACGCCGCCAAGTCCGCGCGTCTGCGGAACAAGACGATTGCCGACTTCCGGACGTCCACGTTCAGTGTCACGCAGAACGGTACCGTGATCGATTCGGATGATTCGGAGCTTCGAGCCACGGGCAACAACGTCGAGATTACAAACAACAAGCAGGCGGGCAAGGGCAGCGCCCAACGAGCCGCAGGCGACCTGTTCGTTCTCACCGGTACGAACGCGGTCATCAACGGAAACAATATTCCGGCCACGTCTGGCTACGGCGTATTCAATGCCAACGCTACTGGAACTGTCGATGCCACCGGAAACTGGTGGGGAGATGAATCCGGACCGTCGGGCGAAGGACCGGGTTCTGGAGCATCCGTGAGTACGTTTGTGGAGTTCAGCGGATGGCTCAATGCGCCCGTCGGTCTTGTACTGTCGACGCCGCGTGAGAACATCAGCGTGATCCCGGGCGAATCGGCAGTCGTACAGGCACAGATCCGCAACCTGCTCGACGCCAGCGACACCGCGGATCTGACAGTCGCCGACGAGTCTGCCTGGGTTACCTCGGCAACGAATTTCAGCTTGCCCGCCGGACTCACACCAACTCCCTTCGACCTCGACCTGTCGGTTCCCGCTGACGCGTCGGGTTCAAATTCGATCACGATCTCCGCCGTTTCGCAAAATGACCCCCAACTGGACGCCGAGCTCGTTGTGGTTGCGAATCCGGTCGCGCCGACGGCATCTGTGAACATCTCTGCGTCACAAAACACCGTGTCCCTGAGCGCGCCGAACGTCAACGTGAATGTGACCGCCAACCCAGCCGCGGCGGCTTTCAACATCAACCTGTACAACGCTTCGTCACTCTCCACAAACCCCGAGATCACCGATGATCGCGTGACCTCGCCGAACAATTCCACGGTCCGCCCCGCCGCGGTGTCAGATTCAAGTTGGGTTGTGCGTACCACGCCAACGGCCGGTAAACGGTCGACAGTCGCCAACACATCTGGAAACCAGCTTTCTGACGGGTTGATCTTCGACGCGTGCTTCGCCGTCGAGGGAAACGAAAACCTGATCACCGATCCGGACCTGGCTGTGGTCGTGACGAAGCAAAGCGCCCGTGATCCGTGGCGCGCTGTGGCGTCCACCCGCGAGGCTATCAACGAGGGTGTTTTTCTTTGTGCCCGGGATCTTGACGCGTTCGGATACTTCGCACTGGCAGCGGGAATCGAATCCACGCCCTCGCCACCGGTCGTCTCGTTCCCGCAACGCGGACGCGAAGGTGTTGCATCCGACCCGACATTCGTGTGGGAGCAGCGAGCCGGCGCGAATAGCTACCAGGTTGAGATAAGCACAGATTCCCTCTTCCGATGGGTCGACTTCAACGGCGAATCGCAGTCGCGCTATTTCACGCCCACCGGGTTGTGGACGAGCACCACGTTTTATTGGCGAATTCGCTCGGGCTCCGACCTCGGGTACGGACCCTGGTCCGAAACGAGCAACTTCCGAACGTCGGATACCGGTGTCGCCGTTGAGGAGGCCGCCGAACTACCGGTCGCGGTGCAGCTCGATCCGAATTATCCGAATCCGTTCAGCGATCGGACAACAATCGTCTACCGGCTGCCCGAAAGCGACCACGTCCGGCTGGAAGTGTTCGATCTGCAGGGCCGGCTAGTCGATCGAATCGTCGACGGCCAGGAATCGTCCGGTGAGCACAGCGTACAATTTGACGGGTCGCGACATGCGTCCGGTGTCTATTTCTATCGACTTCGGACGACTAAATCCGTCGAGACACGACGGATGATCGTCGTCAAGTAGGAAGGTCACCGCACCACGAGCACCGTCCGGGACTCGAGGAGCTTTCCGTTGGCAACGACACGCACGAGGTACGTGCCAACCGCCCGGTCGGACAGATCGAGAGCCGCCCGACCGGCCTCGAGCGGAACGCTTTTGACAG
>JAGQWL010000370.1 GCA_020437385.1 Bacteroidota bacterium | reverse complement strand
CATTGAACACGTCGAGATCGGCGCCGGCAGAAGTTGAGTCGATCGAACGCACCACCCAGACTGAGGCGACCACCCTACGCCGAGTGGAGCCAAGGCATTCCGCAATTGAGGCTGAGTCCGCCACCTCCCCAACTACCTCGGATGTACGAGGCAATACGCACTCCGGCGAGGAACGCCCAAGCGATCGCCACTCGCGCGATGGCGCGGACACCGCTGGACATTCGGGCAAACCTCAGAAGCCTGATAGTGATCACACTCTTTCGAGTACTACAACGAACAGGGAGTCCGCAACAGGAATAAGAGAATCGGCTACGACATTAGCGCCGCGGGTCGAAGCACCAGCCGTAGTGCGTGACGCTGATTCGACATTCCTGTCGCACGAGAATGCTGTTCTCAACAGATTGTCAGAAACTCTCGACGATCTGCTGCGCAGTTTCGGACCACAACAAGCCGAGATCGATCCGAGGTTGGGACCTGACTCGTCGCGCTTCGGCAGCACTCGCCACGCTCGTCCCGCGTTCGAATTCGTACGACACCATGCATTCCAACTGGCGCGATCCCATCAGGGGCAGGGCGAGGCGTGGCGCACCGTGCAGATGGAACTGGAAGAAGGAAAAGGCAGCATCGTTATCCGCGCGCGAAAGGAAACAAAGATCACACGCGTCACACTCGAAATTACAGATCCTTCCGTGAGATCGTCGATCGAAGCGAACCTCGATCGACTGCGGTCAAACCTCGAGCATCGTTATGGTCGATCCGTCGACCTCAGCTTTGGTCAGGGGGACCCCGGAAGTGAGACGGGCGATCGCAATCAAACGCGGCGAAGCAGGAACGAAAAAAGAATCGACTCGATCACGGTTGATCCACGAGCCGGCGAGACGTCCGCCACCGCCGCAACCCATGTTGCCGCGGACGACGGATGGGTCGGCTGATAACAACGGAGACACGGACAAATGGAAGTATCCCCAACCACACCGACTACCCAGCCCACCGGCCTCGGCGCACCAGGTGGGAGCGCTCTTGGCAAGGAAGAGTTTCTACAACTGCTGGTCGCCCAGCTCAGCAATCAGGACCCCCTGAATCCATTGGAAGGACAGGAGTTTGCCGCCCAGCTTGCCCAGTTCAGTTCCGTCGAGGCGTTGCTGAACATCGAGAGCGCGCTTGGCGAAAATGCATCGTTGAGCGCACTGATCGCGCAGAGCACGAACAGCGGGGTTGCTGCGGGTCTTATCGGGAAGACCGTTTCAGCGACCGGCAGTGACGTGAACTGGAATGGAACGGACGAGACCAGCGTGAATTTCGATCTGGACTCATCCGCAGACACGGTAACCGTGCGAATACTCAATTCCTCGGGGGTTGTGGTGCGGACGATTGAGGTGAGCGGCCTGGAGGCTGGCGAAAACAATGTCGCATGGGACGGCAAAACAGACGCGGGAGATGTAGCTGACGCCGGGGCATACACTTTCGAGGCATCGGCGAAAGGGTTTGACGGCGAGGATGTTTCGGTCACGACGCACACCCATGGTGTCGTGGATCGCGTGAGCTTCACGTCTGATGGAATCGTGTTGTGGATCGGGGATGTCTCGCTGAAGATGTCTGACATCACATCAGTTGGTCAGTAAACGAAGAAAGAAACACTAGACAGGAACGCAAATGAAGGTCAGAGAATTGATGACGCGCGTTGTCCCGCCCTCTTCGGAGGGCACGTTACGCGCACCACCGGCGACCCGCGAAGCTGCGAAGGCCTCGTTCGCCTCCGAATTGAAAGACGCCGAGCGTCGTCAGTACCTCGAGCCCGTATCCTTGTCGCGTCACGCCGAACAGCGCATCATGGAAAGGGGCATCGAATTGACGGTGGACCGCCTCGATCAGATTGCGGAGGCCGTATCGACACTGCACGGAAAAGGAGCGACGAACGCGCTTCTACTTGCCCAACGAGATGCCTTCGTGGTAAACGTACCGGGGCGGATCGTCGTCACGGCCATGGGCTCGGATGAAATGCAGGACCGTGCATTCACCAATATTGACAGTGCATATATCATCAAAGACCAGGAGGTGTAGCAACACACGTACACAACGTTTTCGGAACAATTAGCACAGAGTTTTACAGACATTATTCACCGGGCGGGCCCCTTTCGGGACGTCCTGCGTCGCCGACCGACTGACGCGGCGCAAGAACAGTAATAGAAATGATTAGATCTCTTCGCACTGGTGTTACTGGACTCAAGTCCCATCAGGCAAAAATGGACGTGACGGGCAACAACATTGCAAACGTCAATACTGTCGGTTTCAAGCGAAGCCGTGCAGTCTTCAACGAAGTACTTGGTCAGCGGCTTCTCGGCCTGAGCACAAGCAACTCCGGCGTTACATCCGGTATTGTTGGCTACGGCGTCAAGGTTGGTTCTGTCGCCCAGAACTGGAACCAGGGGGCGCTGGAATTTACTTCGATCCCCACAGATCTCGCACTGAACGGCGACGGCTTCTTCATCGCGCGCAACAGTGAAAAGTACCTGATGACGCGCGCCGGGAATTTCATCTTCGACGAAAACGGTACGCTCGTGACGACAGATGGCATTCCTATTCAGGGATACGCCGTTGACGTGAATGGAGATGTCGACGTCAGTCAGCTCGGAAACATCAAGCTCGACTACGGTCAGCAGGAGCCTCCGACCGCGACAGAAAACATTGTGATCGCGAACAACCTCTCGACGTCAACCGCTGTCGGCGAAAGCGTGGATACCCAGACGGGCATCTACGACGAACAGGGACGGCTCCATTCTGTGAACATCCGCTTCACAAAGACGGGAGCTGATTCATGGGACTACGAGGTCCGCTACACCGGCACTGAAACGACGCCCCCGTTCGCCGATATCACCGGATCGCTCAGCTTCAACGTGGACGGAAGCATTGCGACGACGACTCCCCTAACGTTGACGTGGGATCCGAACTATGTCGGCGGCGGTGGAACGGTGAGCATCGGAGTTGACAAGATCACCCAGTACGATCGCAATTCGACTGCGTCGGTTATTGATCGCGACGGCCAGACATCAGGTCAACTCGAGAGCTACGACTTCGAGTCCGACGGCACGATGTGGCTGAACTTCACCAACGGCGAGCGACGCAGGGCCTACCAGCTCGTTATCGGGACGGTGAACAATCTCCAGGCGCTCGAAAACCTCGGCGACAACTTCTTCGGAGTGACCCCCGGCTCCGGCGACCTGATGCTGGGACGCGCGGGCAGGGAGATCACAACGTCGATCGTCGCGGGCGCGCTCGAGCAGAGCAATACGGATCTGGCGACCGAGTTCACGGACATGATCGTTGCACAACGCGGCTATCAGGCCTCGGCGCGCGTGATCACAACGTCGGATGAATTGCTGCAGGAGGTCGTACAGCTGAAACGATAACTCTCCCGATCGTAAAGCTGGATGGGGCCCTTTGGTTTGACCCGAAGGGCCCCACCTCCACCCTGTCAGCATGACACCGGCTATTAACTCCGAGGCTGCCCTGTCGATACTGTAGGCACTAATATCGTCTTGTGCCGGGTCCGCGCCCAATAATCGAATATCTGCGGCTGGACCCCGAATATTTTTACCTATCGTCGATGGAAAAGGGAATCCTGGTCGGGATTGTGCTCGGCATCGTCCTGATTTTCGGGTCGATATTCGCGGGCGGCGACTACGGTCCGTTTGGGGACGTCCCCTCGATCGTGCTCGTGCTTGGAGGAACGACCTCTGGACTGCTCGCTGCATTTTCATTCTCAGAACTGAAGCAGTTCGCGGCCGGTGCCAAGTCGATGCTCTTTTTTGCCGAACCGGATAACCGGACGGTGATCACGCAATTCGTCGAACTGGCAACGATCGCGCGTCGAGAAGGCCTGCTCGCACTCGACCGAAAGGTCCGAGACATCGAGAATGACCTCATCCGAATGGGTCTTGAGATGGCGGTTGACGGCGTCGAGTCGAGCGAAATCACCGAAATGATGCGGATCCGAATGGATGGCGACATTCGTGACATGGCGGTTGTGCCCAAATTCTGGAACACGGCGGCGACCTTTGCTCCCGCCTTCGGGATGATCGGGACGCTGATCGGCCTTGTGCAGATGATGCAGAACCTCACGGACCCATCGGCGATCGGTGCGGGGATGGCCGTCGCGATGATAACCACCTTCTACGGCGCTTTCTTCGCAAACTTGATCTTTCTGCCGTTGGCCACAAAATCCAAGTCACAGATCGGCGTTGTGCTCCAATCCAAGGAGCTCATTATTGCGGGGGTGCAGTCGATCGTAAACGGCGACAGCCCCACGGTTATCCAACAGCGCCTCGCCCTGTACGTGAAGGAAGGATCCGACGCAAAAGACGGAGACAACGTCGTGCCGCTTTCCCAGGCCGCGTGACGTGAGACACAGATACTAGTACCATGGAAGAAGAAGACGACGAGCCGAGTGCCCCATTCTGGATGGCCACGTTCTCTGACATGGCGACAATCCTTCTGACGTTCTTCGTCATGATCGTGGCAATGTCCGAGGTCGAGGTAAAGAAGTTCAAGGCAGCGCTGTCCTATTTCCAGGGTTCGACCGGCATTCTGGAGCACGATGCGGCAACGCCTGCGATACAGGCTCCTATGCGCGAGAACCTGGATCAGGTAACAGCCGAGGACCTGGAGCGATACGAGGAAGTCCTCCGCTATATCGAGGCGCAGAACCTTGAGGACAAGGTCGAAATCTTTCTTACAGATCGCGGAATGCACGTCGTAATTACGGATTCAGTGATGTTTTCCACGGGAAGTGCTGAGTTGATTGAGCCCTCCCGCTCGATCCTGGCCCTGGTTTCTCAGGTTCTTCAGGAAGGCGTCGAGTCAGTCATTGTCGAAGGACACACTGACGACCGTTCAATTGCGACGAAGGTTTTTCCGTCGAACTGGGAGCTTTCTACCGCGCGAGCGTCCGCAGTCGTTCGATTTCTTTCGGACCTTGATAACGCACTGCCCGATTCACAATACGTATCGATCGGCTACGGCGAGTTTCGTCCGATCGCCACCAATCGCACGTCTGAGGGGCGCGCGAAGAACAGACGAGTTGAAATACTATTCAGTTGGGAACCATGGATCAATCAAGCGACGCACAACCTACCGATCCGACCGTAGCTGAGGGCGAAGCGCCGAAGAAGAAGGGCTCCGGACTCGTCATGAAGCTCGTACTGTTCGCCGTCGGCCTTGCCGCCGGTGGCGGGGCCGGATTTGTCTCCTATGAGCGAATTGCCTCCATGACGCACGCCAAGGAAGCACCGGCCGAGGAAACTGCTGAACCGGTCGAATACGGCGAATTCTTCGAAATTGCGGGGATTATCATCAACCCGTCGCAGTCTGCGGGCAAACGCTATCTGATGCTGAATCTCGGACTGGAGGGCACGGCAGACGCGATCGCTGATGTCGAGACCAAACAGATCGTGATCCGGGATATGGTCATCCGCGAGCTCGGTGCCAAAACAACGGACGAGTTATCCGACATTGCACAACGGGATTCAATGAAGGAGTCCCTGCGATCCTCGATAAACGAAATCCTCCGGAATCAGAACGTCGATCGACTGTATTTCACTCAATACGTCATCCAATAGCGAGCGCGGCGTGGTATTTGATCTGCATTCCAGATTATTTGCAGTGTAGACTTTGAATATTCAACTGTTAAGGATTATTCGTGGCCACAGCCGATGCCGGGGTCCAGTCCGCTGACGCGGTCGCTGGTTCCACCAGGCCCTCCGGAAATGTCGATACCGCTCCCCTCGCAGACGCCCCGAGGCGCTCGGCAGGCGAACGGCGAGTCGACGCCTACAACTTCCGGCAACCGAGAATCTTTTCGCACGATCAGATCAGACTTCTGAACTACGTGCACGACGCCTTCGCCCGTGGTTTGTCCGTCTTCTTGTCGGACCGACTCCGGACGATCGTAGAAGTTCGCGTGGACGCAATCGAGCAGCTTTCGTACGCACAATATGTAAGCTCCTGCAAGAAGCCGACGGCGCTATTCGTCGCCGAGGAAGCAGCCCTGGGCCATAAGATGGTTTTCGAGGTCGACCCGTTGTTCATCCTGTTTAACCTCGAGAAGTCTCTTGGAGGCGAAGGGAACGCCGCGTCGCACGCGAGGCATCTTTCTCGAATCGAACAACGATTCATGAGCAAGATTCTCGTCCGCATCATGGACGAGCTTTCGTCCGCATGGGGCGAAATTGCCACCATGAAGTTCCACGAAACGAATTTCGAGTCGAACGCCGAGTTTATTCAGATAATCCCGGGCACGGAGCCGGTACTTGTTTCGCGGTTCCGGCTGATCGCGTTTTCGACCGAGTACTACTTCAATGTTTGCTACCCCTATCTGATGCTCAGGCAGGCCGTTGGAAGGACGGGCATCAAGCAATGGCTTTCGCGATCAAAACGCGACGTAGACGCCAATATTCGAGATCAATACACGCACCACCTTGGTGAAACACAAGTTGAACTGCGTGCCGAACTAGGACGGGCGAGACTTTCCCTGGGCGATGTAAAGAACCTGCAACAGGGCGACGTCATACCGCTCCAAACAGACTCAAAAGACCCAATCAACGTATTTATTGCTGATCAACTCTTCTGCAGCGGACGCATCGGAAAAGTCGGGCGTCACATGGCTGTAGGAGTCAGCGTGGTGAAAAATAGAGACAGTAATGAGTAGTGAAACCCTGACACTTGCCAGGGAGCGCGAGGCTCTCGTTTCTGAAGCGATCTCATCGACACTCGGCACAGACGTGCACGTGTCGATCGGTGGCCAACCGACAGACGCCGATGTGACCGCCAGTCTCGACTCATCGTACGCCAGCGTCGCCACGGCCGCCGGAACCGACTTCCTGATCCTTATCGCATCGGATACGCTTGACCAGCTCACGGCAGGTGACGGGCCCGACGCTCACTCGCAGTTCCTTCAGCAGGTCACCAGCGATATTGCTCAGGCCCTGTCCGGCGCCGAGAATCTGTCCATTCAGATCAGCAGCCCGGGAGAGATCAACGAGACCGTTCTCGATGCGCGCGAATACGTCGAACTCACGCTTACGAAGGATGGCGCGCCACACAACCTGATAGTTGGTATCCGCCCACAAGGCGGGACGGCCGATGCGGGCGCTGCACGCCTGCGTATACCCGAACTGGACCCAACAGCGTCCCCTTCCAGTGCCGCACACGATGGCCTGGGACTACTCGCCGACGTCGAGGTCGATGTGACGGTCGAGCTCGGACGACGCCGTCTGCCAATCAACGAACTTCTGACGCTGACGCGCGGATCAATCATCGAGTTGGACAAGCTCGTGGGCGAACCCCTCGAAGTCTATGTAAACAATCGCCTGATTGCAGATGGAGAGGCCGTCGTGATCGACGAGCAGTTCGGCATCCGCATTTCGAACATCATCGCTTCCGCCCAGCGCGGCATCGCCGGCTCCTAACCCTCTGGCACCATTTTGGCTTAACGCCTGTTAAGCCGTGCCCACTATTAATGACTCAAGAATCATGGGCCGGCGCTAATTGTTCGGCACATGATTACTATTTCATCTCGCCCATTTGTTCGTGGGCGGAAACTCGTCATCCTCGGTGCGACTGCCGTCGTACTGATCGGCGCGGCAGCAACCATCCGTGCGTTGCAAGAGCCGGAACGTCCTGCAACACCACTCACGCACCGAACCCTTACCGATTCGACGCGTGGCGCGGCAGTCGGTGAGCCGTTCCTCCGCCCCGCCCCCATCCGTCGACCAGCCGACTCCTCCCCACGCGGAGTTGTATCCGTCTTTGGCCTACTCGCCTTGGGGGCCGCTCTGGCTCTGTGGCTACGCAGAAGAACAAAGACCACCTCAGGCGAATCGGTCCTTGCGAGCGTCGCCAGACTTCCTCTGGGACACGGTCAGGAAATAAGGCTCATTCGGATTCGCGACAAGGAGGTAGCAATAGCCGTATCCACGTCAGGCATCACGCTCCTGACGGCGCCGGACTCGACGAACGAAGACAGCCAATCGTCCTTCGAGCCGGATCAGCCTTCAACACGTGTTGACTTTGCGAACACCCTGACTCAGGCAAGAACGACAGTGGCGGGCGACAAAGCAGTATCCAGGGAGGTCATCCATGTTTAAGCGCTGCCTGCCGTTGCTGTTCATCTTCGTCGCCTGCGCGGCGTTCGCGCCCGACGTGCTTGCCCAACAAGCCGTTCCGGATTCCCTTTCACAGGGCGGATTTCCCTCCATCTCCGTATCTGCGGGCGACAACGACTACTCCGTTCCGATCCAGATCCTGTTGCTGGTCACGGTCCTGAGTCTGGCACCGGCGATCGTGATCCTGATGACCAGCTTCACGCGACTTGTCGTCGTGTTGGGCATCCTGAGGCAGGCGCTCGGCATGCAGCAGTCGCCTCCGTCGCAGGTAATGATCGGTCTCGCGCTTTTTCTCACGCTGTTCGTCATGTTTCCCGTCTTCGAGCAGGTAAATGACAATGCGCTGCAGCCTTTCCTGGAAGGAACAATCGGACAAAAGGAAGCAACGGAGAACGCCATTCGGCCGTTTCGGCATTTCATGCTGGCCCAAACTCGCGACAAGGACCTTGCGCTGTTCATGGATCTTGGCAAGATCGATGCGTTCGACAACGAGGACAGCGTTCCGCTTCATGTCCTCGTTCCCGCGTTCGTAATCAGTGAGCTTCGCATCGCGTTCCAGATCGGATTCCTCATCTTCCTGCCCTTTCTCGTTGTCGACCTGATTGTTGCAAGTGTCCTCATGAGCATGGGTATGATGATGCTCCCTCCCATCATGATTTCGATGCCGATCAAGCTGCTATTGTTCGTTCTGTCGGACGGTTGGTTTCTCCTCGTCGAATCGATCATGGCGGCATACCGCTGATAACCGAAGGTTCTGATGAATTCTGAAGTCGCACTCTACTGGATCCAGTCGGCTCTGAAGACTGCCATCACGATTGGCTCTCCGCTCTTGTTGACGGCGCTTGCCGTTGGCCTCACCGTCAGTCTCATCCAGGCTGTTACGTCTATCCAGGAAATGACTTTGAGTTACATCCCGAAAATGATAGCCGTTGGCGTGGTGTTGTTGTTGCTTGCGCCGTGGCTCCTCGAGGTCCTAGTCGACTTCATGACGAGTTCCTTCCACTTCATACCGGACGTAGCCCACTAAGCACACCGTGGTAGGACTCTTCCTCATATTCGTCCGCGTTGGGGCTGTGCTTCTCTCTGCACCTTTCTTCAGCCACACGGCTGTGCCGGTACGCGTGCGGATCCTCTTTGCGATCCTGCTCTCATTTGCACTCTCCGGGATGTCAGGACCGGTGGCGCTCTCGATCGACAACCCCGTCGCACTTATGGCTGCGGTCCTGGTGGAAGTCGGAACCGGACTAACTATCGGGTTCGTGGCCCAGTTTCTGTTCTGGTCCGTACAGTTTGCCGCTGAGATACTTGGGTTTCAAATGGGGCTCTCGCTGGCGCAGGTGTACGCACCATCAGAGGGGCTCGCCACCAATCCGATCGGCCGATTTATCAGCCTCGGCCTGTTGATGGTATTCATCCTTCTGGATGGGCCGCAGGATATCGTTAGAGCAATTGCACTCTCGATCCAGGTGATTCCCCCTGGTGAAGCAAATCTTGCCGGGCCGTCCGGCGAGCTCGTCAAGTGGGCGGGGCAACTGTTCTCGGTCGGGGTTCGATTTGCGGCCCCGTTCATTATCTCATTTCTCCTGGTCGAATTCTCTCTCGGAATCTTCGCGCGGGTTGTCCCGCAGGCCGACCTGTTCTCCCTCGGGCTGCCCATCAAGCTCATGGCGGGCCTTGGTCTCACGCTTCTTTTCTCTCGTGCGCTATTTGCTGCGTTTCCCGGACTCATCGTCGACACAATGGAAACGGTACAGCGAATCATCGCCGGGATGACTCCAATCTTTTAGGGTGTGTAGATGAGCGACCAACCCGAGAAGCATGAAAAGGAGTTTGCCCCGAGCGCACAGAAGATTCGGAAGGCGCGCGAGGATGGCAACGTCTTTCGCTCGCAGGAGATCACGTCTGTGGTATCGCTCGCACTCGCCATGGGAATTCTTTCCTTTACGGGGATGACCGGACTCGGCGTCATGCGCCGGATGTTTGAGCACACGTTCATCATGGCGCCGACGACTGAAGTGACACGCCATTCCGTCGTTGCCATTGTGATCCGAAATACATCCTCCATCTTCCTGATGACGGCGCCGTTCCTCCTCCTGATGATGATTGCGGGCGTCGCCATGAGCATCGCGCAGTCCGGGTGGAACTTGACTCCAAAACCGCTGATGCCCAAAGCAGAGCGAATTAGTCCGCTTAAGGGAATGAAACGACTCTTTTCCGCACGCGGCCTATTCAGCGCGGGAAAATCATTTGCAAAGATCATCATCGTTGGCCCGATCGCATATGTCTTTATTCGAGATCGGATTCCGGAATTCCTGACGCTGCAGAACATGGCGCCAGACGCAATCGTGTCGACGGCGATCGGCTGGGCCGTCTCCCTTGCTCTCCGAATCCTCGCCGTGCTCTTTGTCGTGTCGGGCATCGATTTCGCCTTCGAACGGTGGAAGTATCAGTCCGACCTGAAGATGACCTTCAAGGAAGTACGGGACGAGGCGAAGGAAACCGAAGGCGATCCGCACATGCGCAACCGGCGAAAGGCGTTGGCGCGAGAACTGATTCGGCCCCGACTCGACCATGCCGTAATGAAATCCGACGTGGTCATAACCAACCCGACTCACTACGCCGTCGCACTCCGGTACGATCCTTCAGAGTCAGACGCACCCCGAGTGATGGCGAAGGGAATGCGCAAGCGCGCGCTGAGAATCAAGGCATTGGCATTCGAATACGGAATCCCGGTTATCGAAAACAAGCCACTTGCACGAGCGCTCTATAGCGCCACAGATGAGCTCGAGGAGATTCCGGAAGAGCTGTACCAGGCGATCGCCGCGATCCTGGCTGAAATCTACCGCAACCGAAATTCACGAGTCGCCTAACCCGAGATAGCAAATGCAGGCAGTAAGCTCGATCAGTCCGGCAGCCCCCAGAACCTTCCTCAACACTGAGGTCGTGATGGCGAGTTCGGTAGTGTTGATCCTGTTCGTGATGGTGATCCCGCTTCCCACGTTCATCATGGACCTCCTGCTCGCTCTGAATATCGCATTCAGCCTTGCGATACTGCTCACGGCGTTTTATGCAGTCCGCCCGCTTGAATTTGCAGTTTTTCCGGGTCTTCTCCTCTTGACGACGCTCTTCCGACTCTCGTTGAACGTCGCATCCACACGACTGATTCTGAGCAATGCAGACGCCGGATCGCTGATCTCAGCGTTTGGCAATTTCGTCGTGGCAGGCAACTACGTTGTCGGTGCCATCATCTTCCTTGTACTGGTGATCATCAATTTTGTCGTTATCACAAAGGGCTCCGGTCGAATTGCTGAGGTAGCGGCAAGGTTTACATTGGATGCATTACCCGGCAAGCAGATGGCCATCGATGGTGAGCTGAACTCGGGAATGATCGACGAATCGGAGGCAAGACGACGTCGAATAGAAGTTGGCCGAGAAGCCGATTTCTACGGTGCGATGGACGGTGCGTCCAAGTTCGTTCGCGGCGACGCCATCGCCGGCCTGATCATCACTGTCATCAACATCGTGGGAGGCCTGATCATTGGCGTGTTTCAGCGAGGGATGCCCATGGCCTCCGCGGGCGAGACCTACTCGCTGCTTTCCATAGGCGATGGCCTCGTCTCTCAGGTGCCTGCACTACTCATCTCCACCGCTGCCGGCATCATTGTATCGAGGGCATCAAGCGAAAGCAACATCGCCGAAGACTTCAAGGGACAGATACTTGCCAAGCCATACCCGATTCTGATTACCGGAGGCTTTCTCCTTGTCCTCGGTGTCGTGCCCGGACTCCCACTGATTCCCTTCTGGATCCTCGCGGCGCTGGCAATCAGTATCGGCAGATTTCGGATGCAGACGATTGCAACCGAGACCGCTGAGGCCGAAGTGCAGGAGGCCGAGGAGGCATCGAGCGAGACGAAGCCGTCGGAACTTGTTATGGTCGATCCGCTCGAGCTGGAAATCGGGTACGGGTTGATTCCGATCGTTGACCCTGCCCAGGGCGGCGACCTACTCGACAGAATCGGCCTCCTCCGGCAGCAGCTTGCACTGGAACTTGGTGTCGTCATTCCACCCATCCGGATCCGTGACAACGTGTCAATTGACTCGAACACGTATATCGTCAAACTGCGGAACAACCCGATAGCGTCCGGCGAGGTGCTCCCCGGGTACCACATGGCGTTGATCCCTGACGGCCTCGAGTCACTCCCAAGCGGGATCGAGACGACTGATCCGACCTACGGCCTACCCGCCATGTGGATTTCCGAACGCAGCCTTGATGACGCGGCCATGCGCGGGATGGCTGTCGTCGAAGCGCCTGCCGTCGTTACGACGCATCTTCTGGAGGTGCTGCGCAAGAATGCTCACAAATTGCTCGATCGTCAGGAAGTCAAAAAGCTTCTGGAGCAAGTAAAGCAGACGGCACCTGCCCTTGTTGAGGAGCTGGAGCCAGCACAGGTGACCGTCGGCATGATTCAGAAGGTCCTGAAACGGCTTCTTAGAGAGCGAATTCCGATCAGAGATCTTGTCACGATCCTTGAAACCCTTGCCGACAATATTGGAATCACCAAAAGCATTGATGTCCTGACGGAGTATGTTCGCGCTGCCCTGGCAGCAACAATTACCCGCCAGTTCAAGGCTGACGACGAACGCCTCCACGTGGCGGTCCTGGAACCGTCATTGGAGCAGCTTTTGCTAGACAGGGCACAAAAGGGCGAGCTGAGTGCTGCGACACTTGGTCTGGACAATAGTCAAACGGACAGGCTTATTCAGGCCGCTGACGCCATGACGAAACAGATTCTGAGTGACCGAAAGACGCCGGCATTATTGACCTCACCTGTGATTCGGCCGACACTCTTCGCCTTTCTCGAGCCGCTTGTACCAGACCTCGCAGTTCTGTCCTACAATGACCTCGTCCCAGATGCACAGGTCGAAGTAGTGGCACAACTTCAAATCGGAGCACCGACCGAAACAGAATCGGTGCAATAGATAGCAGCGTCGCCATTAGAATTCTCTGAACGAGGAATAGACGATGAAACTCATTACGATCAAGTCAAACAGCATCCAGACAGCCCTCGCTGAGGCACGCGAACAGCATGGTGACGACATTATTCTAATCGAGTCTCGTCCCGCAACCGGTACGCGCCAGGCAGAGATCGTCGTTGCGCTTGAGGCGGCCTCGTCAGGTAGAAACAACCATCTTCCACAGCGCAATCGAGTAGAACAGCGTCGGCCGTTCCCAAGCACGGCAGCTCGGGGCTATTCGGTGGACGACCTCCGGTCGCGCACCTCTTCGACAGGGATCACAGACGCATACGTGTCCCAGGCGGCGGCCGCGGCGGCGCTGATTGGCACTGCGGACATGGCACATTCAAACGCCGATCCGGCACCAACGCACGGCCGCGGCGAGCCGGCGGCGACCACCCGATCGGACGAGCCCGATCGCGGAAGTTTCTCCAGCAGGCTGATCTCGGCAGCCAACAAGATTGCCGACCGTGTCATGCGTAGCGAGGGTGCATCCGGAGTTCGCAACGGTACACACGACGAGCACACCGCTGTTCAGCACAATGTCGTCCGCGATATCGACACCTCCACGAAGCGCGCCGAAGGCGATTCGCCCCGCCCGTCCATGCGGGAACATGTCCTCCGCGACTCGGCGGCTTTCGCCGGCCGCTGGTATTCGAACCCGCTCTTTGTTGAGATGGTTGACGCGGGATACTCCGTCGATACAACAATTTCGCTACTCGCGACGCTGTCCTCACGTGGAGTTCCGGCCAATGCAGACACAGCGTACCTCCGCGCGAAGGTTTATGATGAGATTCGTCGCCGCAACAAGACAACCGTCGCCCAGCCGGCAGGAGGAAGACACCTGTTTATCGGCGACGCCGGTAGCGGAAAGAGCAACCTGATTCTGAAGGCCGCGAGCGACCTCAGCCTGCGGAGCAGCGGCCGAACACTCGTCTTAACGACGGGACCTCTTGATGAACGCGGCTCAAGTGCCGCCGCGTACGCCAATGCCGGCGTTGAGACGCTCCACGTGCACTCCTCTCAGCAATTGGCCTATTCGCTCGAAGTCCTTGAACGGTACGACACGCTGCTAATCGACTCGCCAGGACTATCCACCAACGGCGAGATGGCGCTTGCAGAGGTGCGCACACTCATCGGCCTCCTTGAAAGCCTCGATCGCCTGACCGTTCATCTCGTCGTCGACGCCAGAAGAGACATGTCTGACATGGAGCACCAGGTTGAACTACTCTCAGAGTCCGTGGACGCGCTCGCGTTGGCGCACCTTGATGGACTGACGCGGAAAGGCCGGATGGTCGAATTCCTGCTGCAACACTCGCTTCCCGTCTTCTTCGCGTCGTCTCGTCGCTTCACCACGGGCAGCGGTCTGGACCGCTTTTCTCCGTTCGATCTTGCAGCCGATTCGTTGCAGCTCGACCGGTATCCTTACACTGATTCGGAGCTTGACGACTACTTTAATCGACCGGCCTCCCGGACCGTTGGAATGAACTTCATCGAAAGGCGTCCCATCAACGGACGAGCGACATCGATTAGCATCTAACGAGATCGAACCCAGCAAACGATCCAATTGGTCCGATGGCTCAGTCGGAAGACTCCACGACTTTCGAACAGTTCGTCGCCCGTCTCGGACTGGCGATCGGATTGATCGTCTTCGGCTTTCAATTGACGGCCGGGGCAAGCATCGCCGGTGCCGTCGTGAAGGCGTTCGTATCGAGTCTGGGTGTGCAAGCGACCATGTTGCTCGGAAAGGTCTGCGTGATCTTCGTGATGCGAATGCTCCGCGGATCTACCGCTCGGATCGTCGACAACACTGAAACGCCGAAAAAACCTGCAGCCGACAAGCCCGAGTCGCAAACCGGCTCCGCTCGAAAAGCCGCCTGATTAATCCAGGGCCACGTGCCACGAACCCGCGGCAAGCTTGGAGGGTGCGAACCGCCGGACAAGCTCACGAGCGAGGAGCTGTGCGGGGTCAACAATCTTCAACCCAGTCATCGCGAGGCGGCGGCGGGCTGTCTCGTCCCGAAGCACAAACGGTAGTTCCGTACAGCCGAGCACGACCGTATCTGCGCCAACTTCTCTGCACCCCTCAACCGCCTGAACGACATTCTCGACCGCCTCGCGGGACGGTCGAAGTGCCTGAATCTTCAAACCGTTCGGCACCGCCCGGATAGCCTCGGACACCTTGTCCGCTACAGTAGTGGGCACCGGTACAGTCGGAACGCCCAGGTCGCGCAGCCGCGACTCGTACAAGCCCAGATTCATCGTTCCCCTGGTCCCAAGAACCGCCACCGCTCCGACATCTGAGGCGTTTGACTCAAGCACCAGACACGTAGCGTCGACGATACTTACAAGGTCAACATCGTCGACCTGTCGTACGTGTTGATACATCGCGTCGAGGTGGAATGTGTTGCATGCAATCCCACAGATACGACACCCAGCGGCAGCAAGAACCTTCACCTGCGCAGCCACAGCTTCACCAGGATTGACCGATGTATCCGCTCCAAGAGCAAATGCTGAACGATCCGGAATACGATCCGGAAGCGACAACAGCATTACCGGCAGGTAGTCCTGATCGTTCAAGGCAACGGTTGCTGCGCTGATCTTGTCGACCAGGTCAGTTCCGGCGTAGACGCCCATTCCGCCTATTACTCCGATCACACGACCCCCAGGACATTTTGCGCCCAACCCTCTAGAAGCTCCCGATGGCGTTCAGGAACCAGCCGTGGGACGACTCATTCAGACCGCGCAGATCATCACTGATCCCGGTAAAGTTATAGCCGAGCCCTAGAGTCATCGAGCGATTAAGTCGGCGATAGAGCCCGGCTACGATTCCGTTCCGTTTGTCCTGGCTCGCCCGCGACCACAATATTCGGTATTCGGCAACACCGTCCCACGAATCTACGAAATGGTAGCGTAGTTGGATCACGAGAAGATTGGCATCGTTCTCGATCCATTCCTCGACGTCACGCGACGGGCGAATTTTACCGTCGCGCACGGCGACCTTGGCGCCAATCTGCCACTGATTCGCTGGCGAAAAGGCCGCATCGATACTCGCGATTCTCGATTCCTGGTCGGTTCTCGCCGGCCGCTGATCCTGTGAAGGCAGGTCTGAAAGGTATACTGCTTTGGCAAGCAGGTTGAGCCGATTATGCCGCACGGGACGGTATGCCAGGCCGATCGCACCCTCGACGAAGTGAGCGACATCCGCATCGTTGATCGCCTGCGTTGTCTGAGCGAGGTTCAATTTCGACAGCAGCTGCGCACTTTCGGTGATCTTGACATCGACTCGATTGGATGTCAACCATTGATTTCGCTCTACCCGTCCACGGTCTCTCCTGAACTCCACCTTGCTGCTTGCAGAAACCGGACGTGCCTGATAGGCTGCCCAGACTGACAGCGCGTCGCGTCCAGGATTACCCGACGTCGAATCCACAGTTGTCGACCGCTGGACCGACAGGCCCGCACTCAGTTCCTTCACCGGACTAAAGTCCAATCCGTAGACGCGATTTATTCCCGTCCGACGGCTACTCTCGGAAAATTGACCCTCGGTAAAGAGTGCCAGGTGATTGGAGAGTTTCGAGCGTTGGCCGACGGTCAGCGTACCGGTGCTCTGTTCCGCCACGTCCGTGGACAGTGTGTACGTGCCATACAGTGAATGGCGATCGCTGATTTGCCAGTCCGCCCCCGCGAGAGCACCATTTCCGTCACCGCCCAGGTTGCCACCGCCCTTCAGCGTAAGGTCGTCGGTAATCCGATAATCGAGAGTTGCCAAGGCGCTCTCCCCTCGCGATCCACTTCCCAGTTCCACCAGCACCCCGAGTCGATCTGACAGGCGTGTCTTGAGACCAACACCGAATCGGTTGTTCTTTCGATAATTATCGTTTCGATTGATTGTGGCCTGCCCGATTCCATACACGTTCGTGCGTGTATCCAGGTCATATCCCAGTTTGATCGCAGCAAGGTCCGCTGCAGAATCACGGATCAGCGTCCGTTTTGACACGTGACGCAATTCGGCGCTGGCATCTATCTGGCCCGCGTCGTAGGTCGCCTGGATCGCATATACCTCGTCGCGACCGAGTGAGTCCTGATCCACAGTGGCACCTCGCCCTCCGATCTCGATACCCAACTTCGTTCGATAGAGTGCCTCGGCACCAAACTCTGTCGTCTCAACACCCGTATCGAGTCTCGCCGTCGAAAAGCCGGCTGCGCGCTTTTTGTACCAGCCGGCAATCTGGCCTTCGTGCGTCGATACCTCCGATAGGTTCACTCTTGCCTCAACTCCGTATGCCAACCCGCTCCGGTCGCCAGTGGCGGGATTGGACAATGGCTGGAACGTAAGACCGCCATCGTAGGACAGCAGTCCCTGGGCAGACTGATTTGCACGCGAGCCAGCTATCTCGGCTTTCACAAACGTGCCCGCCTTGTGCCGCAAGGTCAAATCGGCTCCCATGAGCTGGTAATCCTGCGCATCCCGGTTCTCTTGAACGTACGTCGCGCCAACTCCGAGCTGTTCAGTCGCCCACGCCTTCGCCCGACCTCCGTAACTCCAATTCCCGGAGCCGTCCTGCATCGACAAGTACTCGTAGTCAGCGATCAGAAATACCTTGTTTCCATCGAGCGGCCGATCCCGTATCAGTGAAGGCGCAACCTGCGGAGCGACCTGACTGAGGGGTGCGCGAAGCAGCAATCGCCCCTGAATCTCGTCAATCTCGTAGTCGGCGCCTGCCGTCATGATCCGTCGATCAACAACGCGTCCGCTGTCCTTGTCCCTGGTCTCGACCCAGACCTTGGCCGAACCTTGAACGATATTCGTCTGACGGAGGTAATACAGACTCCCTCCTGTCGCAGCGAACTGATCATGGGCAAAAGCGGTCCGAGACTCCGAAGCGAAACCGGTTGCACTGTAACGACGCTCACCGTTCTCAAGCGTCAACTTGCTGGCGTGGGCAAGCCGCGCTCCATACAGGCTGCGATTGTACTCTGCAAACTCAGTCCCGGTAAAGCTCGTATTGAAGTTGCCCCACAGGGCCTGAGACTCGTCCCAATCGACCCTGACATAAAAGTGCCCCTGCGTGTTCACGTCGCTCACCGTCGATGAGCCGTCGCCATACACCGGGTAGTATCTGTCGGGATCGAGGTTCCTGAACACCCGCCGGGGATCCTGATCGTCAATCGACCCGAGCATATCCTTCAGGCTTGCCTCATCCGTTTCGAGCTGAGCGGTAATGAGGTAACGTCCCTTGATTTTGCCCTTGAGGTAGAATGCGACCTTCCCGTCTGCAAACAGATCGCCGTCATACCGATCGTCACTGCCGAGCGGCTCAATGGTCGCAGACTGATTCATGCCGACAGTAAGATCTGCCATGCCCACGAGGTAGAAATACTGATCCTTCGTGTGGACCGTAAACTCATGGTTCCAGCCCGTTCCGGTGCCGTCCCTGAGGTGGATCGGGATGACGGAATCTCCCGGGGGTACAATTTGTTCGACGGCAAATTGACCATCCATGTCGACGGGAATGACGTTTCCGGAAATCTCAAGCGTATCGAGGGGCGCGACATCCGAACCGAAGATCCTGACCGTCTCACCGGCGATCGAAATCGTCCTGATGCGCGTGTTATCCTTTCCGTGCAATTCGATCCCGTTGTACTGATCGGGCTCATCGAAATCATCGGACGACTCGTCTGAATCAACGAGCGCGATTCGGACGGGTGTTGTTTCGTCGAACGCACCGGAGTCATCGATGACGCGCAGGACGGCAACGAGGTCGGTTCCGTGCGTCAAGGCCGCGTCGGTCCTACCATCCCACACAATTCCAGTTGTCAGGCCCGTTCCAGGGCCGCTGATTTCAGCAATCGGTGATACAAAGTCCTCGTCATCGGCCTTGTAGATACGGATGCGGAAGGCGTCTAT
>JAGQWL010000046.1 GCA_020437385.1 Bacteroidota bacterium | reverse complement strand
TCGAGGAAGACAAGAGGACAAGATGATAGGTCGTCGTCGCGGCCCGCTCCCCTTCTTATTCCGTTACGCGTCGTTTGTAAACGACGATCTGCCACAGCAGTCGTCGCTTTCGCGCAAAAACCTCGAACCCTCCGTCGAACATCATCTCGTCGACACGCTCGGGGGAATGTAGAAAACCGCGGAAACAGGATCTCCGGATCTCCATCATCTTGTTGATGGCGCCGAACGCGATTCGCGAGAGAATGTTGACGCGCGGAAAGACGAGTCCGTAAACACGCTTTGCCTTTGCGGCAGACAATCCAACGAGTGCTTCCACATCGTCGTAGCAGCAGATGACACGATCGAGGGTGACGGCGTCCGCGGCGGCGACGGTATCGGCCACATCGACAAAATCCCCTTTCACGTACGTTCGAACAGCGTCGTCGCCCGACCTGCCGGCTTCGACCTGGGCCGCGTCAAGGTACGCGGGCGACGCGTCAACATTTTGAATGACTGCCGTGCCCGTTTGCGCGAATGAATGCTGAATTGCACCGATTCCGCCGCCGATATCGAGCAGTGACTCGACCGATCCGGCTGCCGCTCGTCTAACAAGTTCGATGAGCTGTCGCGTCGTAGACCGTGGTCCGCGCATTCGGTACCACCAGAGCTCGCGGCTGGCGAGCTTGTCATTAAACTCTTGTTCAACGCCTTTACACTGACAGGACATGGTACTGCAAGTTTGAATCGCCCCGGGCATTACCGATGCCGCGCAAACTCGAACCGATGGGGATCAATTTCCTTCAGGCCATCGGCTTCGTCAACAACGTAAAACGATCCGGGGCGGAGATTTTCGAACGACTGTTCCGTTCCGGATGGCCACTGGATTCGCGCTGAGACACTGGCCGCATCCGAACCAAGGCCGATCGATTGGCGATAGCTCGAGGACCCGAAGCTGCCGCCGGACGTGACTGACCGGAATATCGAGTGCGTGCGCCCCATCGAATCGGTTATCTGCACTTCGATCCGGGCGCCGATTGCATTCGTGTTGGATGTACGGCCGATGAGTCGAAGAGAAATACTGCCGTTTTCCCCGCCGGGGTTCTCGAACAACACGTTCTGGAAGATGTCGCCGGACAGCGCGCCGCCCATAACAGCGTGCACGTCTTCATCTCCGTCGTTGTCGAGATCCGCAAACGAGACGCCGTGGCCCTTCTGGATGTGGCCGAAGCCGCCCGGTGCCGTCACGTCGACAAACCTGCCGCGTACGTTGTGATACATTTTATTCGGCACGAGGGTACGCAGGTCGGGGTCGCCGGTACCCGCATAGAAGTCCAGCCAGCCGTCGTTGTCGAGATCGCCAAAGTTGGAACCCATTGCCTTCAGCGGCACGGCAAGTCCGGCAGCATCGGTTACGTCCGCAAACGTGCCGTCACCATTGTTGTGGTAGAGGTGAGGTGTTGCGACATTGATCTTGCCCTGCAACTCGAAGTATGCGTATTCCTTGAGCGACGCCTGATAGGACAGGGCCAGCAGATCCATCCATCCATCGTTGTCGTAGTCCCACGCCCACGTCGGGAAACTCTGATAGGGCATCCCTACTCCCGCGCGATCACCGACATCGGTGAAGGTGCCGGATCTGTTCTCGAGCAGGCGATTGGGCTCGCCAAGGAGCGATACGTACAGGTCCTGATCGCCGTCGTTGTCGAAGTCGATCCAGGCGGCGGCTTTTACATACCCGACAAGCGCAGCACCGGCCTCGGCCCCCACTTCGGTGAACGTCCCGTCGCCGTTGTTGTGATACAGCTCGCTCGGATACTGGCGATCCTGACTCGACTCGTTGCCGATGAATAGATCCAGCCATCCGTCGTTGTCGTAGTCGGCCCAGGCTCCCGCCTGCGTCGGATGTCTTGAATAGAGTCCGGCCGCAACGGTGACGTCTTCGAAGGTACCGTTCCCGTTGTTGCGCAGCAGTGAGTTCGGTATTTGTCCGGCCTCGCCCATCCAGGCGCCGCGAAGAACAAGAATGTCGAAATCGCCGTCGTTGTCGAAGTCAGCGTGGTTGATGTTGAGACCGCCGGTCAGTCCGTCGAAGCCGGCGGCATGGGATCGTTCGACGAAGTGGCCATCACCGGTATTCTCAAAGAAGCGGAGGGAATCGCGGAGGCCCCACGATGACGTGACAACATCGAGGTCGAGGTCGCCATCGAAGTCTTCGGTGATGCTTCCGCCGGAGAGGCTGGACGTAGCGAGTCCAACCTCGTGCGCGACGTTGTGAAACGTGGGGAAGTCGGAGGGCGGTCCGGCGAGTTTATCGGTTGTGATCAGGAAGCGTTCGGGGACGCCGTCGGGGTGGAGACCGAGGGTCGAGTAGGCGATGTTTAGCAGCCAGCGCGCTTCAAGGTTGTCGGGGCTTTCCTCGAGTATCCGGGTCAGGGTTTCGATTGCACCTTCGGATCCTTCGCGAGCTTTATGGACGGCCTCGGGTTGGATTGGGAGGATGCAGACGGCACCTGAGTGGTTGTCGATGCAGTTGCGTTGCTCGCCCATCCGCAGGTAGGCGACGGCTTTGAGGAAGGTGAGTGTTCGGATGTAGTCGTCGGGGGCGAGTTGTGGAAACTGCCGGACGTTTTCGATCATTCGTTCGAAGGCGTTGGCGGCGAGTTCGGAGCGGCCGGAGTAGAGGAATTCGCGGGCGACGGCGCCCTGGAGTTTGAGTCGCTCGACGGGGTCGGAGGGTACGGGCAGGCTGGAGAAGTACGCGAGGCGCTGTTCGTTGGCCCAGGGGTTGGCGTTGGGGTCGAGGGTGTCTGCGATGGCGGCGAGTTCGCGGGCCATCTCGGCCGAGCCGTTAGTGGGACTGGCGGTTTCCTGTTTGCTGCAACCCGCGCCGTACACGGTTGCAAGCGCCAGACAGAGGCACAGTGTCGGGCGTAGTTGCATTGGGTTGGGTACTGCGGAAAGAGCTAGGTTGATACCGGGGAGGCGGTTCGGGCGGCCCCCTGTTGCCGGGAGAGCACTGCTACATCTGGCCGGCCGACGCAAACATCGCAACAATCGCGATCCCCGCGATCGTCAACGCAGCCACCGACGCCACCAGCCCGATAAGGAGAAGAATCACCTGAATCGAAAAATAGCGGCTCTGCCGCTCAAGTGCGCGAAACAACGCTCCCTCCTCCTGATCCAGCCATGCGTCGAACTGTTCGGCAGACTCGCGGAGACGCATCCCGCTGATCAAGATCGGAATCCCAAAGATCGCGCCGATGATCGACAGACAATTCAGCGCCCCAACAACGATGTTAACAACACCGAGTATGCGCATGTTCTTCGCCATACGCGTGATCAGCGCATGCATGTCCGTTCCTGCCTCGTTGCCGTATTCCATTGCATCTGCCTTTCTTATTTACGTTCCGTCACGATAACGATTCCCACCGAACCGACCAAAGCCGCACCGACCGTTTCCCGCAGAATCTTCGCAACCGGGTCGCGCCAACGTACAACTCGGAAGCCACTCGCTGAGTAAATTGCCAACCCGAAAAAGCCGAAAGCGGATCACCACGTATTTATCCGAATGCGACGAAACTATAACTACGAGTCACAGAAGGACCTCCTCGACCACCTGACCGATCGCGTCGACGCAACAACCGCGAACTTCGTCGACCTCACCGTCAACCTCTCCGCAGACCAACTCCGCTGGCGGCCCGAAGAAGGACGCTGGTCCATCGCCGAGTGCGTCTCACACATCCTCCTCATCGACTCGCCGTACCTGGACTCCATCGAGGACATCTTCCGCAAAGAACCGGGCTCGCCTCAGCCAGACGCACCCTACAAAACGACCTGGATCGGTCGGCTCATGCTCAACACCGTCGACCCCGCGACCGCACGCCGCGTCCCCACCGCGGGTGCCTTCAAACCCGTCACAGTCCCTGTCGATTTTATGGCCGACTTCGTTCGACACGAGGAACGAATGAAGAAAATTCTCGCGAAGTCAACGTCAAGAAATCTCAATTTGGTACGAGTCAAATCCCCCGTCACGAACCTGCTGCGATTCAGACTCGGCGAATGCCTGCATTTTCTCGTCATCCATCAGGTTCGCCATCTCAACCAGGCGCGACGCGTTCGCGAAAGCCCGAACTTCCCGACGCAGTAGGATCAAAACGGGACACGCGCAAAACTTTTTCCGCGCGCTAACGGGTTGAAAATTGTCCGGCTCGGCCGATTACCTGAGAAGTCAAACAGGTAGTCCATGCAAGCAGCCAGACCAAATCCGACAGCAGTCATTCTCGCCGCCGGGACATCCGCAAGGATGGGCTGTCTGGACAAACTGCTCCTCCCTCTAAACGGCAAGCCGATCATTCTCTATGTGGTCGAGCTTGCCTGTGAATGGACCGACACTGTTGTTGTTGTCACTGCGCCGTCCCCGACCAACGAAGGAATGGTCGAGACGCTGGAAGGGACACCCACACGCATCGTCGAGAACGAACGACACGAATCCGGAATCGGATCAAGTATTGCCACCGGGGTTTCCGCAGCGCGGCTTGACGCTCCGGGATTCCTGATCTTCCTCGGCGACATGCCGAGCGTTTCGCCGAGAACCGTCGAACAGATGGTCGCTCGATTTGCAAGCGACCCGAGTCGCATCATCGTGCCGGTACACGAAGGGAAGCGCGGCCACCCGGTGCTCTTCCCGAAGGAGTTTCGGCACCGACTCGAAACCATCGAGTCGTGGAAGAGCGTGTCGGATGTGCTCTCCGAACACATGAACATGGTCACGCCCCTTCCGGTAAACGACCCGGGCATTCTCTACGACATCGACAGCCCCGCCGACTACCGCGGCGCGATCCTGCAGGTCGTCTAATCAGCGTCCGACGTCGAACCGGCGCAATCCGGTGGCCTGCAGAAATGCGAGCGCAAGAAACGTCGGGTTGTTGATAAGGTAGCGACGGGCCAACCGCTTCGGTTCGGTCAACAGACGAAACAGCCACTCCGTCCCGCTGCGCTGCATCCAGTACGGCGCCTGCGACTTCAGCCCGGCGTGAAAATCGAACGCCGCGCCGACCCCGATCATCACGGGTGCATCGATCCGACCGAGATGCGAGTGCATGAACAGTTCCTGCTTGGGCGTGCTCAATCCGACCCACACGATGTCCGCCCCCGACGCGTTGATCTGGTCCACGATCCGATCATCCTGCTCGGATCGCTCGGTGATCTTGTCGACCGGAACGAAAGGCGGCGAAAGCATACCGACGATGTCCAACTTCGGAAATCGCTGAAGCAGCTTCTCCGCCAGCAACTCCGGTACCCCTTCCGCACCGCCATAAAAGTAGTGCTTGTAGCCCTTCTCTTCGGACGCCGCCATGACAGCCAGCATCAAGTCCGGCCCGTAAACACGGTCAACGTGCGAATGGCCCTGCAGCTTGTTCGCCCATACAAGCGGCATCCCATCCGGCGTTACCATGCCGGCCTCATTGTGAATCCGTCGAATGTAATCGTCTCGCTGACTTTCCATTACGCCGTGTACACCACTGATGGTGACGTACTGGTGGTCCCGATCCCGGATCCAGCCGTCGAGCACATCGAGCGCCATCGGAATATTAACGGCGCTCACCTTGACGCCGAGAACGTTCGCATATTCCATAGACTCCTCCACTGAAAACAACAAACTGCCACCCCCAACCGGAGGTGACAGTCCTATGTTGTTCGACTCTTTAGACACCGACCGGTTCGACGATTGCGACACCTTCCTTCTCGAGCTTTTCGCGTACCTCCTGCTCGATCCAGTCGTACGTCCGCTTCAGACCTTCTTCCAGGCTGATCTGCGGCTCCCAACCAAGCACTTCGCGCAGCATCGTGTTGTCGCTGTTGCGGCCGCGCACACCCTGCGGCCCCTCGATGTGCCTTCTCTCGACGGCAAAGTCGGCAGCATCTGCGACGAGCTCCACCAATTCGTTGATTGTAACCATTCGATCCTGACCAAGGTTCAGCGGATCGCGATGGTTCGATTGCATCAGCTTATAGATGCCGGTCACGCAATCGTCCACGTGGCAAAACGACCGCGTCTGCTCGCCGTCACCCCACACTTCGATCACCGGATTCCCCGTGAGCTTGGCAACGGCAACCTTGCGACACATCGCGGCCGGCGCCTTCTCGCGGCCGCCTTCCCACGTTCCGAGCTCACCGAAGATGTTGTGGAACCGAACCACTCGCGTCTCGAGGTTGTGGTCCATGTGGTAGTACCTGGCGAGGATCTCCGTCATCAGCTTCTCCCATCCGTACGCGTCCTGCGGCTGAGCCGGGTAGGCGTCCGACTCCTTCAGCGGCGTCACTTCCGCTTCCGTCTGCAGATACTCCGGATAGACACACGCGGACGACGTATACAGATACCGCGTCGCGCCATTCATCCGGGCAGCCTCCATCGTGTGGAGATTGATCAGCGAGTTGTTGTAAAGGATCTGCGAATGGTGAGTTGTGATGAATCCCATTCCGCCCATGTCGGCAGCCAGCGCATACACGTGATCGATACCGCGGGTGGCCTGCAGCGCGTTGTCCCAACGGCGGAGATCCAGAATCTCGAACTCGTCGGCGTCTACTTCCGTGTATTCGGGATACTTGATGTCGACGCCTCGAACCCAGTAGCCTTTCTCCTTGAGATACGTCACCAGATGATGACCAATGAACCCACCTGCTCCCGTGACCAGTACTCGGGTCTGCTTCTCGCTCATGGATGTACTCCTCATTCTTCCTGTTGATGATGATCTGTCACGACCGACGGCCCGAGTGAGACAAAGCGTGGGCACTACTCAGGAAGTATCCCTTCGTTGGAGAGCATCCTTGCCTGGGCCTGATCGCGGTACGCCGTCTGCAAAAGGTCTGCCACCAATGCGGCACGCCTGACAGCCCTCAAAACGACTAAAATGTGGCTAATCGCAAGCGACAGGTGAAACAAAATGAGACACTTCGTCTCGATGCGGGACAGAGCCCGTTCCGCCCGTGTCGCTCCGCCCCTATCGGACCCGACTGCCGTCCGTGGCCATGGCGGCCTTGCGGGCCCGCTCCAGATTCTGGTAGGCCGGGGTAAACGAGGAATCGATCGCCATTATCTGCCTGAAGACGATCGCAGCGGCCTCCGGCTGCTCGCTGTCCAGCAGCAGCAGTCCGATGTTATTGCGGATGTGCAGATTGCCGGGTGCCAGCACAAGCGCTGCCTCCAGCGTGTTGACCGCGTCCAACGGCCGGCCCACTTTGCGATAGAGATCGGCAAGCTCGAACCGGTCGCGAAGTGACTCCGGATTCAGTGCGATTCGCTCCCTCATGCGGAAGATCTCCTTGTCGACTGCCTCGATCTCTGCGAATCTTTCGCGGGCGGACTGAGCCTCCCGACGCCGTCCTGTCGCATCAAGCGATCGGGCATAGGCAAAGTAGACCTGCTTGTCCCACGGCCTTTCGACGACTAGCTTAGACAGCGAATCCAACGCCGCAGGCGCCTTGCCCTCTCGCAGCAAAACCTGCGAATAGTCGCGTGCACATTCCGTGTCGAACGAGACCGCCGCGCACGGCGCCAGAACCTCCCGCTCCGACTCCGTTTCACCCTTCGATCGGTAGATCGACGCAAGCGACAAGCGCACGGGGACACTCGACGGATCCAGCTCGATCGCCTTCCGCAATGCGGCCACCGCGCTGTCCGCCTCCCCCAGCTCAAACCACGTGTTACCAACTCCCTGATACGCCCCGGCGGTTGGTTCCAGGGCGGCTGCCTTCTGGAAGGCCGTCAGCGCCTGTCCGTACTGCCGCTGCCGCGCAAACGCACTGCCGAGATTGTGCCACGCGCCGGCGAATGTGTCGTCGATGTCGCGGGCCTTTTCGTATTCCGCTATCGCCTTGTCCTCAAACCCGGTGAGGTCGTACTGTGCACCGCGAAGGAACGCGACCCTGGCGCTCATCGGAAACCGAGCCGCGAGCGAGTCGATCATCGCACCCGCCATTGCATACTGACCGGACTGCTGGGCCAACGCTACCGCCTGCAGCACCCGATCACCCGGCTCCCGCCCGGCCGCAACATCCGGCACGTCGCCTTTCTCCGCACACCCGATCCCTATCGCGAACGTCACTACCGCGGCCGCCAGCAATCGGACTATCGCTTCCCCACGCCAATACGACATCTCAACCCTCAGTACTAAAACAGACCTTACACACCGGATAGACCCGACTCACTACACTCTCTATACTCACTGGACGCACCCGACTCACCCGACTCACTGGAAACACTGGACAGACCGCACTCACCCGACCCACTGGACACACCGGACTGGCCACACTCACCCGACCCACTGGACTCGCTTGTCCCCCTCCGGTCGCGCTTGTCTCGCTTGTGTCGTCAATCTTTCACTGAACTCGAACCGTCACAACCGGTCCATCCGCCAACAGATCCTCAACGTTCCTGATCGACGTCGTCGCTCCACCCGGCGACACGACCCGAATCGAATCAACAACACCCGCGACACCAAAAAAAGCAGCCGGTTGCGACGACGAAAGATAACTGCCACCCGACTTTACCCATCGCCGCAGGATCTTCCCACCCGAGTACAACTCGACCAGCGCATCGATTGCAGGCGAGGCCGCATCCTCGCGTCTGAGCTGTACCACAACTCCCCGCGCGCCGTTCTCCACCGCATCGTTCTTCCACAAACGGACCGTCCCACTGTTCTCGACAAACAACAACTCCGGGTCACCATCGCGATCGAGATCCGCATAGGCGAGTCCGCGAGCCACCATCGGACGTGCGAGATCGGATCCCGCCGCCACCCCATCGTGAAACGCGCCGCTGCCGTCATTCAGGAAGACGTGCGGCGGTTCGGCGAACGTTACGTTGTCACGAATTCGCCCGATCTCCGGCTGAATGTGCCCGTTCGCCGCCACGAGGTCGAGCGACCCGTCAAGGTCGACATCGACGAGCGCAAGCCCGAACGTCAACGTTCGCAGGCTCGGCATCCCGATCTTCACCGCAGCCGACCGGTCCGTGTAGATCCCGCCGCCAACCGGCTGATACACGCCGATCATCTCCTCCGCGAAGTTGCCGACCACAAGCGATGCTTTACCGGAGCCGTCTATGTCGCCAATATCGACACCCATGCCGGCACGCGACCGGCCCCTCTCGTCATAGGCGATGCCGCTCTGCAATCCGATCTCCTCGAACTTGCCCGAACCATCACCACGAAAAAGCTGATCCGGCTCCGTGTCGTTTGCGACGTATACATCCACGAGTCCGTCCCCCGTCACATCGCCGGCCACGATCCCGAGCGTCTTCCCGTCTCCCGCATCAAAGCCCGCACGCGCCGTCCCGTCGACAAAGCGGCCGCCGTCGTTACGGTAGTACGTCAACGGCTCACCTTCATACAGAGACGGCGTACAATACGTCTTGTCGGTCCCGTCGTTCGAACACCAGAGATCGGTTTCCGCCGTCCACGACACGTAGTGCCCGATGAGCAGGTCGAGATCACCATCCGCATCACCGTCGAAGAACGACGCCGCGGTTGACCATCCGTCGTCAACAGACAGACCTTCATCACGCGTCGCATCGACAAAGGTCCCTCCGGCGTTTCGATAAAGCCGCACCCCGCCGACACTCGTCAGCAGGAAGTCCTCTCGTCCGTCCCGATCGTAATCTGCTACCGTCACACCCATCGAATACGTGCTCGCCGGCGCGAGTCCGGCCTCATCGGTCACGTCGGTAAACATCAGGTCACCGTCATTGCGAAACAGCCACACGCTCTTCCACTTCGAATCGTCCCAGCGCCCGCCGCCCGCAACCAGAACGTCCGGCAGCCCGTCGCTATTGTAGTCGATCACACCAACGCCAGGTCCCATGCTTTCCGGAAACCAGAATTTGCCGGCCGCACCGGTTTCGTGCGAGTAGGATTCCAGACCGGATGCGTCTGCC
>JAGQWL010000369.1 GCA_020437385.1 Bacteroidota bacterium | reverse complement strand
GGCGACAGGTAGTCCGATCGCTGTCGACCGGACCAAATCGCTACATCAAAGTCATTCTCATCGCGTTCGGTCTCTACTTCGCGTTTTCCCTGGTGGTCAGCGGATGGCGATTTGGCGTCCTCTCCAGCGTTCTGCTTAAACGTTATGCACCGATCGACCTTCTCAACGACTATCTGTTGACGGTGCTTTTTACGCTATTCGGGGTCCGCTTTCTCTTCGGCAAAAATCCGCGCTTCAAATTTCTTCCATATCGCCACTTGCCGATCCCCCGTTCGCGGTTGATTCATTTCTTTCAGATCTCGTCGCTGGCGAGTCTGCACAATTTCTTTCCGCTTTGCTTCATCGCGACATTCTGGATCCACCACGTCCTGCCATCGCAGTACCCGACGCTTGGGATTGTCTACTGGCTGGCAGCTGTGCTGCTCCTTCTGATGGCATCGACCTGGATCAATTCGTGGCTTCGACTGCTGCTCGCCAATCACACAACGCTGTTCATCATTTTGTTGGTCTCAACATGGGCGTTAATTGCCGCCGACCAGCTTCTGGGACAGTTTGTAATCAACGATTGGTCGCACGCGCTCTTTACAAATCTTTTGCTTGGGAAACATGGTTCACTTGCCGTCGCCGTTCTTGCCGCGGCTGCCTCGCAGGTACTCGCAGCCAATGCACTGCTCGACTCGTTTCACGGGGCAGAGTCAAGCCGAACAACGAACAGGCGACTCGTCGGGACAGTGCGACTTCTCGACGAATACGGCTTGCTGGGCTCGCTCATCATGCTGGAACTGAAGATGATGTGGCGCAACCGGCGTCCGCGCCACAACGTGCTGCTGTCACTACTGTTCTCGACCGTCTATCTCTGCATCCTGCTCCTGACCCCTGCCCTGGTTGACAACGTATTCCTGCTCCCCATAATCGGCCTGTTTGCGTCGGGTGGCCTGGCACTGAACTATGGACAGCTGATGTTCTCCTGGGAGAGCACCTTCTATGACGGACTTTTTGCACGCGATATCGATAGCGCGACAATCGTGAGGGCAAAATACCTCCTGCTTCAATTGTCTTGTGTCATACTATTCGCCCTCAGCGTTCCAATTTTCTGGGTTCTTAAACCAGAGCTTCTGCTGATGCATGTGGCGTTCATGCTGTACAACGTCGGTGTGACCGTCGGACTTGTCATGTTTCTCGCGGTTTATAACCGCAACCGTGTGGAACTTGATCGGGCGGGAAACTTCTTCAACTATGAAGGATTCTCGCTCGTTCACTGGCTCTGGATCTTGCCCACTTCGGTTCCGCCGGTACTGCTCATGGTCGCCTTTCGTGATGCACCGCTGACCGGATTTGTTGTCGTGGGATTGATTGGACTCGCCACTGCCCTACTGACACGATTCTGGAGCGATTTTCTGGCGCGCCTCCATCACTCCCGACGGTACAAGACGCTCCTCGGATTTAGAACATGAATGTAGAAGTACGCGGCGTCGTCAAGACCTTCGAAGGCCGAACCGCACTTGCCATTGAAGAACTGCAGATTCCCACGGGTCAGGTCTTCGGACTCGTCGGAAGCAACGGCGCCGGAAAGACGACCTTTCTGAGGCTTCTGCTGGACCTTATCCTTCCGGATACCGGCGCCGTAATGATTGACGGCGAGAATGTTCGCGAATCGAACGCGTGGAAATCTGCTACGGGCTCATTTCTGGATGAATCGTTTCTGATCGACTTCCTGACGGCAGATGAATTCCTTCAGTTTCTCGGCAGGGTCTACCAGATTCCGAACAATGATCTTGAACGACTTCTGCTTCCGTATCAGCCCTTCTATCCTGACGAGCTTTTTGGCGCGACGCAGAAGTTTCTCAGAGAGCTTTCGCGAGGCAATGCAAAGAAGATTGGCCTTATCGGTGCGATGTTCTTCGGCCCGAGGCTGCTCATCCTGGACGAGCCATTTGCTACGCTGGATCCCCGCTCGCAGATCAAATTGAAACAGCTCATTTCTGATCTCACGCGAAAGTTTGGAACCACCGCCATCGTATCAAGTCACGACCTTCTCCACGTTTCTGAGATCTGTGATCGGATCGCGGTCCTTGAGAAAGGACGAATTGTTCGAGACTTTCCCAGGACCCCGGAAACGCTGTCGGAATTGAGGCGATATTTCGAGATGGATCAGCCGGATTCGACAGAGACGTACGTCCGCGACTAAATTGGCGTGTCTGCATTGACCTTCCGCAGGATTCGTGTCGCATAGCTGGTGCCTGCAACAAGAGTCCGTTGGCTTGCCGGCACAAAGCCGTGAGGCTGCAGGAGTATGTCGCCGCTATCTACAGGCCTTGCGACCCAGATCCATCCGCCCGTTTTCATGACGCGTGCAACTTCGCCGGCCGCGTCTTCGAGCAATCCGACCTGTGCGGGCGGAATGATGGCGAACGCCCACATGAACGTCTCGTCCGGAAACGGAAACAAGTCGGCAGTCCGTGTGCCGATTGGTATGGTCGGGAACCCCTCGCCGGCGAAGATCGCCGCCAGCTCGGCGACACGCGCCTCGTCTTGACAAACAATCCGAGTTTCGAGAGCCAGCTGTGTGAGTCTCAAACCCAGCATATCGCATCCGCTGTCCAGATGCAGAACGGGAGTCGCGGGAACGATCGACGAGGCTGTTACAAGGGCGGATGTTTCGATGGGATCCATGACCTCACACGGACGTTGTCAATTCAAGATTCCGAAGAACAGCGCGCCGGCTCGTGCGCCTGTGGGACTGTAAAACAGAGGCCCGAATGGTAATTGTTGAATACAGGCCAAACAAGGAAGAAATCATTGATTTCATAGATCAGTCGATCGCTTCATTGTCAGAGGCGGGGATTCCCGCACACTCGATCCTCCTGGGACCAGCGAGCTATTCGGTCCTGCAGGAGGCATTGGCTCGCGCACTGCATCGAGACGAAGGCACGTTTCAAACGTACAATTATCTGCCACTTGTTGTAGACCCGATCCGAGAGGATCGGATTTGTGTGCTGCCTTCACCCGCAGAATGTGCTGCTGGCGTTCAATTCGTCACGGAAGGTCCGGGATAGCCAAGTCCGCTGATTGCCGCCTCGATGTCGGCGCCCCAGTTCTCCGGCGGATCGGAAACATGTACTCTTTCGTCCCGAGTTGGGTGTTTGAACACAATCTCCGACGCGTGCAGAGCCAGGTTTCGGCCGTCAAACTCCGACTGGGCGCCGTGCCTCAGGTCGCCGACGATCGGATGGCCCAGATCGCTGAGTTGAAGACGTATCTGATGCGGCCGCCCCGTATGCAGGTCGACTGAAACGACTGAGCGCTGATTACTTACCGGACAGGCGCGCCAGGATAGCGACGCAAACTTCGCTCCCGGCACATCCGCCGGCACTAGTTTCGGATGGCGGTCTTCCTTCACGATGTAGCCCTTGCACGCACCCTCCCCCGACAGCCGCCCTTCGACGATGGCCACATAGATCTTCCTGATGGTCCGTTCACGAAACTGAGAAGACAGGCGATCCGCGGCCTTGGACGTTCGCGCCAGTACCACGATCCCGGACGCGGGCCGATCGATTCGATGAACAAGACCAACGAACACGTTTCCGGGCTTGTTGAATCGATGCTTGAGAAAGTCCCTCGCCTGACTCAGGAGATCCATGTCACCCGTTACGTCACCTTGCACCAGCACCCCGCGCCGCTTCGATACCACGAGCAAGTGGTTGTCAAGAAGCAGTACACGCGAATCGCCAGGCCGGCCGGAAAGCGTGACAGGATTGGATGAACTCAGCACAACGTGAGACCGAAAACTCGAACAATCTCAGCGTGTACTTTCAGCGAGCCAACAGGTTCGTCAACCGCGTGGCCTTTGTCCCGCGATTGTTACTTGATGGTATCCAGCCAGATCCGACGGGCCGCGTGCTGCTGAATTCGCCATGATACCTTGAGCGCGATGTACTCCGTTTCGAACTGTCCAACGAGGACGTTGTACTTCCCCGTTGCCCGATCGCGACGATACCCAAACGGAAAGCCCAGGTACTTGTACTCCTCTGCGCGCGTTGCCGCCTCGGACGCCGTGTCAACGGTTTCGACAACCCACGTGTACCCTGACGCGTTGAAATCAATTCGGCTGATATTGCGATTGGGATTAGGATCAGCGACGGGAGTTCGCTTGGTATCCGTCACGGCAAGTTCCGTTGCGGGCGTGTCGTCAGTGTCTTCAACCACCGGTGGAAGCTCCGGCGCGACATCATCGGCAGACAGCGGAGCAGGCTCCGGCCTGACCGGTTCTGCAATCACGGCTTCCGTCGGCGCTTTTTGACTGATCGCCGTGTCGGAATTGCGAAGCACCTCGACTGTCATTTCCGCTTCGTCCTCACCGAACGCATTTCGTGCTGAGGCTCGAACGCGATACACTCCTGGATTGTCAAAGACGTGGACGACGTAGTTGCCAACCATGGCGGACCCGTCTCCCATGTCCCATGCGTATTCGATAGGCCACTCCGCGCCAGTCTCGATGCGCATACGAAAGACACCTTCTTCGCCGGTGCGTAGAGATGTATCGCCCGACAGCCCAGCAATTCGGACGGCCTTGAGACTCTCTTGATAGTCACCAACCGTATCCGGCACAAACGGGCGATAAACGTCGACGAATACGGATCGAAGCTGCTGTTCATCATGCGACGTAACCGTGAGCCTCATTTCGTACCGTCCTGGCGACGGGAACGAATGCCGAATCGGATTTTCGTCATAGATGACGCCTCCTGGCAACTCCCAACGATACGAGGCATCCCGCGCTGAGCCATCCACGACTGCGGTGAACTGGCCGACTTCCCCGACCAGAAGTGAGTCCGGCTGATTGACGCGGGCAATTCGAAGTGCGCGCCGCGAACTCACGAGATTGAGCCGTAGCCCCGCGCCAAGCCGTCCAAAAACATCATACCGTCGTCCGCCCTCTGCCCCGTCCAGCGCACCATCCGGCATAACCTGATCGAACGAGATGTCCTGATAGATTGCGAGGAAGCGGCTGACTTCTATCTCAAAACCGGTGCTGAGAGCAATCCCGTATCCAGGGTCCACGCCTCCCCACGATCGATTCGCCCCAACCTGGACGTACGGCGTGAACCGGCTTGGAAACAGGTAGGATCGCACCGCGAGCGCAGAGGAGCTTCGATCGATCTTGGTACTGGAAAGGCCCGGGTACTTTCCAAAGCTCTGCTTCACGCCCAACCCGAACCACCGGCTGAATCGATAAAACAGCTCGCCCTCATATGCAAGCGAATAGCGGTTCTCCCCGGGCAAGACGAAATCATCATCTCCGTTGTATCCAGACGCACCGACTTTAACACCAAATTGCAGGCCCTTTCTTGCATGGAATTGGGCGTCGGCCGTTGGTACGTTGACGGCGGAGACGATCAGCAAGGTGACAATCGCAATCGACCGAACGTAGTTGGCGGAGATGCTCGCGTGGCAATCCGAAAGGGAGGCGTCAGACGTTGGGCGGTAGCTCACTGGAGTATGGGACTGGTGATCGAACACCGGCGGCCACCGGGACCGCT
>JAGQWL010000368.1 GCA_020437385.1 Bacteroidota bacterium | reverse complement strand
GGAAAGCGCTATGCGCACGGTCGGTATGGACACCTGGACGGCTATGGCCAGAAGATCGTCGTCTCGAAATTGCTTGATATTGATTCAACGTTGGTTTCCGAAACGCTTGGTCGCGACTGCCTGAAAGTCTGGATCGGCAGCCCGAAAAACTGCAACTAGCGGTACGTGCAAACTGGATCAGGATTTTGCACAGATGATTACTTGCAGCTTGTCGGAAGTTTGGAGAAAGAGATGAAACTTGTTCGGCTGAGACTTTCAAATCTCCGTACCATCTCGAATGAAGCACATTGCGGTTGCATTGTCTCTGTTGGCTATCTTTGGCTGTTCTGCGACGAGGGCCGGATTGCCGGATACAAACGCTGATCAACTGTTGAGATCGCTCGTGAGTCAACAACGGGCGTTTCTTGAATTGTCTTTTGACGAGAGCGAGTTGGTGAGTTTTGAGGCGATCTTCGAAAAGCAATGGCAGTCGTCGCTCGCGACGGAGTTGCGACACTCCATTCCGGGACTCGACCTTGATCACCAGACCTCATTGATCCTGGCGGAGGTCGCTAATTGGCGCTGAGATCCAGGAACAGTGCGCCCGCTCACCTCTTTCGATAGGCTCACTTTCTCGTCAACGCGCCGATGCCGAGTTCCTGCCTTGATCGCTCGCGTAGCTCGGCGCAGACGGCCTCGTTCGTGAAACGGTAACTTGCCCAACTACTGGGCAACTACTGAGCCTCGCGCAATCACGTTTCCACCCTTCGATCGAATTGTGTAGACATACACATTGGGTGTGTGCGATCCAGCATCCGTCTTCCGTGACCACTTCAATTCATTCGGGCCGGCGCGCAGTTGATCGTAGGTTCGGACGTCCACGAGACGACCGAGCAGATCGTACATGCTGAGTTCGACCGACTGTGGTCGATCCAGGACAAGTTCAAACGTCGTCTCATCCGCAAACGGATTCGGATAGTTCGACACGATCCTGCTCCCCGCGACAGTTGCTTCCGCCTCGACAGCCACGAGCATGCCTTCCACCATCCCAACGCCTTCCTCGATGCGGATGCTCTGGTTGATGTCGACGTCCTCGATCTGATCGACAACGCCGGACGGCCAGCGGACCGTCACGCGGTCGACGCGCGTCGCCGAGCCAAGGCCGAACTGCGGCGGAATCTGATTCTGCGCGAGGTACTGGACGCCGTGGTTGTAGCGGAGCTGACTCGATCCGGCGGATTCTACCGCGACGACCGCCCCGTACCCACTTGTCGGCGACCCATCCGCCGTCAGGCGGACCCGAAGCCAGTTGCCCTGAGGCGTCTCGTTGATGTAAAGCGCAGGTTGGTCCTGAACATTCGAGACGAGGATGTCGAGATCGCCGTCGTTGTCGAAGTCCGCGACCGCGACGCCCCGCGCCGACTCGACGTCGTTGACGCCTGCCGTCGCCGCAACGTTTTCGAATTCGAACAGGCCATCCGTATCCCGATTTCGAAACAGCACGTTGTTGTAGTCGGGATCGAAGTATCCGGTACCCACGAACAGGTCGAGGTCGCCGTCGCTCTCCATGTCGAAGAACTCGGTGCCCCAGCCCCAGCCCGCAAGATCGACGCCGACCACCGACGCATCGTTGACGAAACTTCTGTTGCCGGTATTCACGAAGAGGGGATTGGTCTCGCCGGCAAAGCCGCTCTCGGTAATGTTAGTGACGTAGATGTCGAGCTCGCCGTTCCCATCGCAATCCGCGACGGCGAGCCCCATTCCGTGGTAGATGTCTTCGACGTTGTAGGCCGTCGTTGAATCCGCGAACGTACCGTCGGTGAGGTTGATGTAGAGCTTGTTGGGCCCGAAGTCGTTCGCCAGATACAGGTCGAGAAATCCGTCGTGATTCACATCGAGCGAGACGGTGGTCCAGGTTTTTCCGGAGTCGCCGGCGCCGCTCGTTTCGCTGACGTTCGCAAACGTGCCGTCGCCGTTGTTTCGATAGAGCCTGTTGGTCAGATCCCTCGGTGCCGGCCCCATGTCTTCCCACACGCTCACGTACAGGTCGAGGTCGCCGTCGTTGTCGTAATCGAACCACATAGCGCTCGAGCTGAGCTGTTCGTCGCCGCCGTCGAGTCCGGAGTTTTCGACGAGCGAAAAGTTGCTGAACCCGTCGTTGTGCAGGAGTTGATCCGGACCGAGGTGCGTCAAGAAAACGTCCTGCAGGCCGTCGCCGTCGTAGTCACCCCATGCCGCGCCGAGCTTGTTGCCCATCGGGTTGAATGAGACGTTCCCGTCGAGTCCGCGCAGAATTTCCGGGGCGGATGTCACGGCGGAGAAGTTTCCGCTGCCGTCGTTTCGGTAAAGTCTGTTCCACGTAGACGCGTCGGTCACTTCGTACGACCGCCTGGCGACAAAATAGATATCGAGATCGCCGTCGTTGTCGTAATCCGCGACCGCGACGCCGTTTGTTGATGTGACGTTCTGCAGTCCGCGCTCGGCCGCACGATTAACAAACGACTGCGCCGCCGCGTCGAGCGGCTTGAAAGACGCCCACACAGCCGCAGCCACGATCAGCGATCGGTACAGCGTGTGGGATGTTGGTTCGCGCACAATACTCATAGGTTCTACGGCCGGTCGAGAATCGAGCCCCGATCTGACAAGTGACAACTGACCTCTGACAACTTTCTCAGGCGATAGTCCGGCAGATACGCCATCACCCCGCATTCCCCGACTGCAGCGTCGACGCAAACGTCCGCGGCGCCGGACTGTCGGCCTGTTTGTTCAATGCCTGGTGCGTTGGTGCAAAAAGGTCGTAGATCGGCAGGGTCGCGACGCCCATCGCGGCAGCGTCGAGTCCGGCGGTCGCGACGCGGTACTCCGGCACACGCGCCTTGTTGTCGAGGCGGCGGTCCGGCATCTGCTCGCGCACCCGCTTCATCAGGTCCTCAAGGATCTCGTCTGCGAGCCGGCCGCCAAAGAAGATTGCAGTGGGATCGATGAGGTACTCAACGGCCAGCGCCATTGAGGCGATCATCGATGCCGCTGTGTCCATCCACTTCAGCAGCGACGGATTGCCCGCGAGAAACAGCTTGCGGAGATCGTCGGGCGAACTGACATCAAGTCCTTCTTCCCGCAGCTTGCGATACAGTCGTGGCAAATTGAAGTGTTGCCCGGCGTGCGGACGTGCGGGTGAGGGAGGGTCTTTCGCTACTTCGCCTATCGGCAGGTAACCGACCTCGCCGGCGTTTCCCGTCTGCCCTTCGAACGGCTGCCCGTTGATGATGAGTCCGCCGCCGAGTCCGCTTCCGCAGTAGAAGTAGAAGAAGGACGTCATGTGTCGCCCGGCGCCGTACCAGCGTTCGCCGACAGCCGCGGCCGTCGCGTTGTTTTCCAGTACGACCGGAATGCCGAGCTGCTCCTCAAGCAGATCTGAGAGTGGGATGCTGTGCCAGTCGCCGAAGTCGAGCGGATTGACGAGGTAGGTCTTGCCGTCGTCTGCCAGATACATGGGACCCGGCACGCCGACGCCGACGCCGCAAACCTGATTCTTCGTCAGCCCTTCTTTCCAGACGAGCTGCTGCACGGTTTCGGTCATGAGCTTCAGCGCTTCCTCAGGAGTTGGGAAGCTGAGGTCGTGTCGGATGCGCTGCCGGACGGCGCCGGTAAGATCGACGAGCACACCGGTGAGGTGGTCGCGGTCGAGATCGAGTCCGATGGAAAACGCGCCGGCTGGATTGACCTCGAGACGAACGGATGGTGCGCCGCGTCCCGCTTGATGTTTGTCGGCCTCGATGACGAGGTTCATCTGAATCAGCTCCCTGACGAGGTTCGATACCGTCTGCGGGGTGAGCTCCGTCCGACGGGCCACCTCGGCCCGGGACAGAGGCCCGAAGAGCCGGATCGTCTCGTGGATGATCCGCAGATTGTATTCCTTCGTGAGGGTCAGATTGGTGCCAGTGAGCATCGGCGCGGCCGTCGGCGTGATTGCAATCCGGTAAACGTAAGTAAATCAAATTTACGAAACCCTGTCCCTACGGAGAGGTCGTTGTAAATGTTGACGTTTTCTCGATGCGCGCGGCCGCCGCACCGGCCACGTCTGGCGAATGTGGATGAAATTCGGTTGCCTGATCGGAATCCAGGCATCTGAACGCCTGCTGATGGCGAGCACGTCTACTCCCGCGACTGTGTCCGTTAACGTCGCCGTAACATCGATTTGGCGTGGGGATTGATTTAGTCAAATACATGGATTAATCTTGTAATGTTATCGGAAGCGCTCCCGCCCAATGCCGCCAACGAAGCCGCAAGGGGCGTCGCCGGATGCCTGCAGTCCGGCGATCAACGTGCGACAATAGCAAACCGAATATCACAGCACCTGCATGCCAGACAGTTACAGTGGTCGGAATTTTTCGACCGTCCGCATCCTGCTTCTTTTTCTGTCGCTGATTGTCGCGCCGACAATTTCGTCGGCAGCTTCGGTGTGGACGGGTCCGTCCGACCTGGGAGACGCCGGACGCATCGTCGGGGTGGTCACCGACTCGGAGACGGGCGAAACGCTCATCGGTGCATCCGTCGCGATAAAAGGAACGAGTATCGGGGCGGCTACGGACGTCGACGGCAATTACTCGATTCCGTCGGCGCCGGCGGGCACGTACACGCTTGTCGCGAGCTACATCGGCTTCACGACCGTCGAAAAGGAAGTGACAGTCACGGATGGGCAGACGCTCAAGGTTGACTTCCAGTTAAGCTGGTCGGTCGTCGAGGGGCAGGAGGTCGTGGTGACGGCACAGGTTGCCGGACAGCTCGCCGCCATCAACGAACAGTTCCGCGGCGCGACGGTCGCGAACGTTGTTTCGAGTGACCGAATCCAGGAGCTTCCCGACAACAACGCGGCCGAGTCAATCGGTCGACTGCCGGGCGTGTCGATCCAACGATCGGGTGGCGAGGCAAATCGCGTCGCCATTCGTGGTCTGTCACCGAAGTTCAACACGGTTACCGTTAACGGCGTGCGCTTGCCGAGCACCGACGGCAACGAACGGTCGGTCGACCTGTCGCTGGTGTCGTCGAACATCCTTGACGGGATCGAGGTGCGTAAGGCGATCACGCCGGATATGGACGGCGATGCGATCGGCGGGAACGTCGACCTTCGACTCCGAAATGCACCGTCGGGCCCGCATCTTGACCTGCTTGCGCAGACGGGATACACGGGCCTGCAGAAGACGTACGGCAACTACAAGTTTGTCGGGACGGTCAGCAATCGCTTCCTGTCGAACCGGCTCGGTGCTATCGCTACGTTCAACGTCGAGAGCTACGACCGCAGTGCGGACAAAGTTGGCCTCGGCTATGCTTCCGGGACGTTCCCTGGAACGGATTCGACGGCCGTTCGCATTAACAACCTCGATCCGCGTGAAGAGAACGTCACGCGCGACCGGGCGGGTGGAAGCTTGTTGCTCGACTACAATCTTCCCGGCGGCCGCATTACGGGCAATGCTTTCTACAACTCGTTGATCAACGATGCGCTGTATCGGCTTGAGAATGTTGACTTCAACAGTCTCCGCTATCAGGTCGAGGATCATCACAGTCGAACGTCGGTTTTGACGAGCACGCTCGGCATTGAGCAGAACCTCGGCATGATCAAGTACGATGCGTCGGCGTCGTTGACGCGCTCGCGTGGCCGAAGCCCGGAGGACCTGATCTTTGAGTTCCGGGATGACGGTTCGGCGTTCACCGTAGGGGCGGACAGTCTGTATTACTTCACGCCACTCGAAACCGCCGCTCGTGTTCGCATCGATTCGACCATACTCCTGCACTCGATCTACGTCGACGACAGCAAGCTGGATGAAAACCAGGAAGCGCTCCAGGCGAATCTCGAGGTGCCCTTCCGGATGGGTAATCGCATCACCGGATTTCTTAAGACTGGAGGTAAACTCCGGTGGCTCGATCGGACCTATGACGCAAATCGGACAGGCCGGTCGAACATCCAGTATCCGAGTGCTGACCTTTTCGAGTGTCTCGAGCAGTCGGTTCCGGAGTACGCGGAGGTGATGGCCGATGGTTCATTCCCGATAACGAACGTGCTGCTGCCCTACGACCGGCAGGGTGAGTTCATGGATGGCAACTTCAACTTGCACCTGACGCCCGATCTGGAGAAGCTGCTTCCGGTGCTGCGGGGTTTGCGATCGGACGCCTGCAAGGACCCTACGGATCCATCCGACATCTATGCCGGGGAATACTTCCCGGACCTCTTGTCGTCCCTCGGTCGGGACTATACCGGTACGGAACGGTATCAGGCCGGCTACGTCATGGCGCGACTTAACATTGGCGACTACGTAACGCTCATCCCGGGGGTCCGGTATGAGGGTGACTACACGCGTTATCACGGTCAGCGCTTTCGCGAGTTGTCGGGCGCAGCAAACGGTTCGCCGCCAATCGGACTCGAGGAGCTGGACATCGTGCGAAAGAATCACTTCTGGCTCCCGATGATTCACGTCGATATCCGCCCGGTGTACTGGGCGTCGCTCCGGTTGGCGCGAACGAAGACACTGACGCGACCCAACTACAATCAGTACGCGCCGATTACGTCGATCGACATTTTCAATTTTGAAATCCGAGCTGCGAATTCGCTTCTCAAGCCGTCGACCGCAGTCAACTACGATGCGTCGCTCCAGATCGTCAACAATGACCTGGGGCTTCTTGGCGTGTCTGCGTTTTACAAGGAGATCGACAACCTTGTCCTTGACATCATCCAGCCGACGGCGGATACGCTGATTGCGCTTCCGGAGGGCACCAACGTACCGCTCTCCTGGTATCTGCCGTCGTCGGTCAATCCGCGAATTGCCACGAGCATCAATAACCCGGAGAAGACGACTTACAAGGGGTACGAGCTTGAATGGCAGACGAACTTCTCGTATCTGCCAGGAGTGTTGAAGGGCCTGGTGCTGAACGTGAACTTTACACGTAGCTACTCGGAGGCAACGTACCACTACTACCTGGCGAAGCGAACGATCCTGCCGGGACGGCCGCCGCGTACCATCGTTGATCTGGTTGACAGCACGCGAACGGGTCGTATGCCGGACCAGGCACGGAATATTGCCAACGTTACGATCGGTTTCGACTACAAGGGATTCTCGACGCGCCTCTCGTACCTGTTCCAGAGCAACACGGCCTCGTGGATCAATCCGCAGAACCGATTGCTCGACAACTATGTGGGCAACTACTCGCGTTACGATTTGTCCGTGCGGCAGAAACTTCCGAAGGGTGCTGAGATCTTCGCAAACTTCAACAACCTGAATAATCGACCGGATCAGAGCTTTACTGGTCAGAACACGCTCGACCCGAACTACGAGTTTTCAGAACGGGACCTGACCTATCGTGAACTATACGGGTTCACCATCGACATAGGTGTCAGGTATCGCTACTGATGAAGAACCACAAACAATCACCGCTCTCCAAACAACCACGCAGAATACAATGAAACCTCTTTACCGTTATCTAGCGGCGGTCGCAGCTTTCGGGCTGCTGGCGATGCCGAGGCAGTCGTCTGCCCAGGACTTCACGGAGTGTCCTGACGACGTTGCCGAGTGTATCGTCGAATGGGCCGACGGGTCCGGACTGCCCATCATCAATGCACTGCGGAACACGATCGTCAACGACGACGACGGGGGCGGTGTAAACATCCGGCCAGCGGATCGCGTGTACGTGCTTCGTCGCGGTGGCCTGTACTACGACGAGGATCGCATCAACAATGACGGATGGGACCTACGTCTTTATGGTCAGACGGCTGCCGAAGCGCGCCCGGAAGACAATGTCTGTGGCACGAACTTCGACGAGGATTGCGGCCCCGCAGTTATCCAGAAGTATTCGCGCGAGGACGGAAGCATCGACGGCGTCATGATTCAGAGTGACAGCGAAGGGGGTGGCCAGTATCTCACCAACCTCTGGCTCCAGGGAATGAGCAACACGGGCCAGACTGCGTTCTACGAACCGATGGTCATCAACTCATCGAACTCGACGTTTGTTTACGATAACGTGATCTTCGATCGCAATGATTGGCACCACCTCGGATTTAAGTCCGGTGGTAACTCCATTACGATCAAGAACAGCACGTTCCGAAACCTCGTCGGACCGACGCAGCGATGGGAAGGTCGCGGCATTCGCCTTGAGGCAGGAGCCGCCGAACTGCTGATGGAGAACAACACGTTCTTCAACATCACGAGCTTCCCGGTCCAGTCTGAGGCTGAGCCAATCGAATACTTCGTGTTTAATCACAATACGGTCGTCAACAATGGTATGGCGTTCAATGCGGGAGCAATCTGGAAAACCGCACTTATCGCCAACAACATTCTGATGAATCCGTTCTGGCAGGGTGAAGACGCGAGTATGTACAACCAGGTTGATCGTATCGACCCTTATACCGGTGTGTTCACGATTGCAACGTTGCCCGCCCGCTTCGGTCTCGAAACTGATCGACGAATCCTGCTCGCGAACAATGCCTGGTACCGTGCGGACGACTTTACGAACTACTACGCAACGTTTGATCCGGTGGTACGTGGACAGCCGCTCGTCAGCGACACGACGATGCAGTGGTTCAACCTGTATTCAGGGATGGTCATTGACGGCAACCTCAACCAGGATCCGGGCTTCACGAACGGCCCGTTCGATGCCGCCACGTACGATTCAATGAAGACCTTCATCGAAGGTGTTTCGGTCGACATGGACGGTTCATATCCGATCGTGATGTGGGATCCGGGCCGTGATCCGAATCCGCTCGCGATCAACTTCCCGAGACCGGAAGATTTCACGTACAGCAACGAAGCGCTGAAGACGGCCGGCACTGACGGGTTGCCGCTTGGCGACCTGAACTGGTATCCGGATGCGAAGGACACGTATCTCGCAAACCGAGACACATACCTTCAAGCATTGTTGGACATGACCGGTGGTGAGCCGGAAGCACCGTTGGCAAATCCTGGATACCAGGGTGAAGCGGGTACGGTCGACGGCGGAAGTGTTGTGGCGGTGGAAGGTTTCACGGACTTCTACATGGAGTCCTCGGGCTCGATCACCTGGAACTTCGACATACCGACCGCGGGGATATATGACATGCACATCCTGACCCATCTCCGGGGCAACAATGTGCGCGGTCAGAACTTCACACTGGATGATAGCCTGAAGCTCCGCAACTATGGTGGCTACGGCGAGATCATGGTCTGTACTGCCGATTGGGGTGAATGTGTCAAGCCGTTGGTATCGGCAGATTCCTTCCTTACGGCCATCGTGCTGAATGATGAACTCAGTGAAGGCTCGCTCGACCTGGCAGCCGGCTCGCACAAGCTTGTGATTGCTCCGTCATGGGGATACCAGTCGTTCTCAAACATTGACTTCGTCGATCCGACAAGCGGCGACACGGTGGCCACGTTGACGCCGCCTGACGCCGTCTCCCTCGGTGTGACGGAGGAATGTGGAGACGAGAACGTCTTCTGTGCATCTGGCTTCAAGTACGCAGCTCTGGATGCGGGCGGGACCGTCGAATGGTCGGTCGAACTCCCGGCAACGACGATGTCGGTGCTTCCGCAGGTGTTCTACACCGGCGGCGGCGCGGCGGAAGTGTGGGTTGACGGCGCCAAGGCCGCCGACGTGAGCTTCCCGCTCGTTGACGGAACGTCTGCGGGCAACGTGCTCGCGCCTCGCGTCAACGTCAGCGAAGGCACGCACACGATTACGCTCAAGTCGCTCGACGGCGGACTCAACGTCGACTACGCGATCATGAACGCGTACCTGAATCCGACCACCGGCGTCGACGAACAGACGCTTCCTGACGGATGGGCCCTCGATCAGAACTATCCGAATCCGTTCAACGGCAACACCTACATCCCGGTCACGATCGGCGATGCGGGCGATGTCAACCTTACGGTCTACGACCTGATGGGACGGAAGGTCGCGGTTCTGATGGACGGCAGGATGCCGAGCGGCACGTATAACGTTCCGTTCAGTGCGAAGACGGCGACGACGTCGCTGGCTTCCGGCGTCTACTTCTACCGACTGCAGACTCCTGTCGGCCAGCAGGTGCGACAGATGATTCTCGTCAAGTAGGTTGTTCGCAGCATCCGGGGAGGGGAGTCGCCGCTTTGGCGGCTCCCTTCCACACGGATGTCCGCCCCGCTGAATGAACATCCACGCCCTGGATATCCTGATCATCGCGACGTACATCGTCGTAACGATCGTTGTAGGCTTCTGGATGTCGAGGCGGGCGTCGAAGAGCATCGACAACTATTTCCTGGGTGGTAACACCATCCCGTGGTACATGCTCGGACTCTCCAACGCGTCCGGCATGTTCGACATCAGCGGGACCATGTGGATGGTCTATCTGCTGTTCGTCTATGGCCTGAAGAGTGTCTGGATACCGTGGCTGTGGCCCGTCTTCAACCAGATCTTCCTGATGGTCTTCCTGTCGGTCTGGCTCCGTCGCTCCGGAGTGATGACCGGCGCCGAATGGATCAAGTTTCGATTCGGCACCGATCGCGGCGCGAACCTCTCTCACATCATCGTCGTCGTTTTCGCCCTGCTCAACGTTCTCGGGTTTCTCGCCTACGGCTTTATCGGAATCGGCAAGTTTGCCGCGACGTTCCTGCCGTGGCAGCTTTCCGCAGATCCAACAACCAACACGAACCTTTACGGACTGATCATCACCGCGATCACCACGCTGTATGTCGTCAAGGGCGGGATGTTCAGCGTTGTGTTCACAGAGGTCATTCAGTTCTTCATCATGACGATCGCCTGCATCTGGGTCGGGCTGATCGCAATGAACGAAGTGTCGCCGGACATGCTGGCCGCCGTCGTCCCGCAGGGATGGCACAACCTCTTCTTCGGCTGGCACCTCAATCTCGATTGGTCGGGCATCATGGATGCCGCTAACACGAAGATTGCCAATGACGGCTGGGAGCTGTTCTCAATCTTCTTCATGCTGATGCTCTTCAAGGGTTATCTGCAGAGCGCCGCAGGTCCGGCCCCGAACTACGACATGCAGCGGGTGCTGTCGGCGCGAACCCCGCGCGAAGCCGCGAAGATGAGTGGATTTGTTAGCCTGGTCTTGCTCGTGCCGCGGTACATGCTGATCACCGGACTCACCGTTCTTGCGCTGGTCTTCTTCAGTGACCAGCTCAATGCCATGGGCAGCGATGTCGACTTTGAAATGGTGCTGCCGTTCGCCATGCGTGAGTTTGTGCCTGCGGGACTGTTGGGCCTGCTGATCGCAGCGCTGTTGGCGGCGTTCATGAGTACCTACGCCGCAACGGTCAATGCCGCGCCGGCCTACATCGTCAATGATATCTATAAGCGCTACATCAACCCGAACGCGTCCGAAAGAACGTACGTGCGGATGAGCTACGCTGTGTCTATTGTCGTAGTGATCATCGGAACGGCAATCGGGTTCTTCGTGACCTCGCTGAACGACATTATCCAGTGGATCGTCGCCGCGCTCTACGGGGGATACACGGCCGCGAACATGCTCAAGTGGTACTGGTGGCGATTCAACAGCTACGGATACTTCTGGGGGATGGTCGGCGGCATTGTCGGGGCGATGATCGTCCCGTGGCTCCTCCCGTCGCTCACCGTGATCTACACGTTCCCGATCATTCTCGCGGTGTCGCTCGTCGGCTGTTTTGCCGGCTGCCTTCTGACACCGCCCGACGACGAGGAACTGCTGAAGAACTTTTACCTCAAGGTGCGTCCATGGGGTTTCTGGCGTCCCGTCCACGAAATGGTCCGGCGTGATCATCCGGACCTCGAGCCGAATGGCGACTTCGGGCGCGACATGTTCAATATTGTTGTCGGCATCATCTGGCAGACGGCGCTTACGGCGACTGGAATCTTCCTCGTGATCGAGAACTTCCGCGCGATGTTGCTATGCCTCGCGGTAGTGGCCGTTGCGATGGTCATTCTCAAGATCAACTGGTACGACAAACTTCAGGACTATCCGCAGATGCCGGCCGCACCGGCGGTAGCCGCATCCGCAGAATAACAATGACGAGTGAAGCGAAGGATATGGTGCGTGTCGCACCGAGTGACGAGCAGCGGTTTGCCGAGTTGGAGGCATCGTACCATCGTCTCTTGACACGTCGCAACGAATATGCGGGGGCGGGAAACGGCACCATCAGGCGCTATCGCTATCCTGTACTGACCGCAGATCACACCCCGCCGTTCTGGCGCTACGACCTCAATCCGGAATCGAACCCATTCCTGATGGAGCGGATGGGGATCAATGCTGTGTTCAACGCGGGCGCGATGCGCTTTGAGGACCGCTACATTCTGGTTGCCCGCGTCGAGGGTGTCGACCGAAAGTCGTTCCTTGCGATTGCAGAAAGCCCGACGGGCGTCGATCAGTTTCGGTTCTGGGATTATCCGATCGAAATGCCGGAGACGGATGTGCCCGACGTCAACATCTACGACATGCGGCTCGTGCGCCACGAGGACGGTTGGATCTACGGAATCTTCTGCACTGAGCGCAAGGATCCCGACGCCCCGGCCCACGACCTTTCGTCCGCGATCGCCCAGGCAGGGATCGCCCGGACGCGCGATCTGCGGACGTGGGAGCGCCTACCGGACCTGCGCACAAACTCGCCGCAACAGCGCAACGTTGTTCTGCATCCGGAATTTATTGACGGCAAGTACGCGTTCTACACAAGGCCCCAGGACGGATTTATCGACACCGGCTCCGGCGGCGGCATCGGATGGGGGGTGTGCGATGACATTACGAACGCAGTCATTGAACACGAATGCATCGTTGATGGACGCGCATACCACACGATCAAGGAAACAAAGAACGGGCAGGGCCCCGCGCCGATCAAGACGGATGCCGGCTGGCTGCACCTCGCACACGGCGTTCGCGGAACCGCGGCTGGGCTGCGGTACGTGCTTTACACCTTCGTTACGGATCTGACGGAGCCGTGGCGAGTGATTCACGCGCCCGGAGGCCACCTCATTGCGCCGTCCGGCGATGAACGGATCGGCGATGTGTCGAACGTCGTGTTTTCCAACGGATGGATTCGGCGCGACGACGACACGGTGCTGATCTACTATGCGTCGTCGGACAGCCGGATGCACGTCGCTGAGACCTCGGTCGAGAGGCTGCTGGACTACGCCGCGAACACGCCGTCGGACGCGGGTCGATCTGCTGCGGCCGTGGAAGATCGCGTTCAGCTCATCCGACGCAATCTGAACATCCGTGACGTCTGACGCCCGCGAAATAGTCACCCGGTTGGCCACGCAGCTTCGCACGGAGCTCGTAGCCAACATCCTGCCGTATTGGATGCGTAACGCCCGGGATCCCGACGGAGGATTCTTTGGCCGGATCCTCCAGGACGGTACCGTCATCCGCGACGCGGACCGCGGTGTGGTGCTCAACGGACGTATCATCTGGACCTTTGCCGAAGCGGCCCGCGTGATCGGAGATCCGACTTACCGCGATACCGCACAACATGCGTACGCCTGGTTCTGCGATCACTTCTGCGATTCGGAGTTCGGTGGCGTTTTCTGGAGCGTCGATCGCGCCGGAAATCCGGTGAACCGGCGGAAGCAGACGTACGGGCAGGTCTTTGCGATCTACGGACTCGCCGGCTACTATCGCGCGTTTGACGACGAGTCAGCACTCGATGCGGCGGTGAAACTGTTTGATCTCGTGGAGGAGTACGCTTACGACGCGGTGAACGGTGGATACAGTGAAGCACTGAGTGAATCGTGGGAGCCGCTCGCCGACATGCGCCTGTCGGACAAGGACGTGAACGCTCCCAAAAACGTGAACACGCACCTTCACGTGCTTGAGGCGTACGCGGAACTGTACCGGGTGTGGCCGGATGAGAAGCTACGGCGCCGGTTGATGGCTTTGATCCGGATGTTTGAAGGCGCGCCGTTTCTGAACACTGTTGAGAACCGACTGGTGCCGTTCTTTACGCCGGACTGGAACGTTGTGTCTGATTTCGTTTCATTCGGTCACGACATCGAGGCGAGCTGGTTGGTCCACGAGGCAGCCGAAGTTGCCGGCGATGATGAACTGGCCGAGGAATCGCGAAGACTGGCGGTAGCGATGGCGTCGGCAGCCGGCAAAGGACTCGATCGCAAGGGCGCACTCGTTTACGAGGTGACGACCGATGGTCGAATTGATGCGGATCGTCACTGGTGGGTGCAGGCCGAAGCGATCGTGGGATTCGTGAACGCGTATCAGTGTTCCGGTCGCGACGAATTTTTGCGGGCCGCTGCTCGCGTCTGGGATTACACGCGCTCCAACATTGTGGATCGTAAGAACGGCGAATGGCTGTTGCGCCTGTCGCCCGACGGGGTTGCGTACGACGAAGACAAGGTCGGTCCGTGGAAGTGTCCGTATCACAATGCGCGTACCTGTCTCGAAGTCATCCGCCGCGCCGAGTCGCTGGGTGTTCAATCGTCCGCCGCGATCAACGAATTTGACTGAAGGGACCATGATGACGAAACGCGCGTGGATGAAGTCGAGCGATTGCCTGTCGGTAACGGTTCTGTTGATGGCAGTGGTTGGGATTGCCGGGTGCGGCGGCTCGTCGTCCGTGTCGTATGAGTCTGTTCGCGTGGTGGATTCCGAAGCGACCGGGGAGACTCGCGCGCTGTTCTACAACCTCCGGAGGCTTGCCCCGGACCATGTGTTGTTCGGGCATCAGGACGATCTCGCTTATGGCGTCGACTGGTGGGCTGAGCCGGGGCGATCGGACGTACAGGATGTCGCCGGCGCCTATCCGGCCGTCTTCGGTTGGGAACTCGGGCACCTGGAGAATGGCGCGGAGGCAAATCTCGACAGCGTCAACTTTGAGCAGATGAAGAACTGGATCCGCGAGGGCTACGAGGCGGGTTCGGTCATCACGATTTCGTGGCACATGGATAACCCGGTCACCGGGGGCAGCGCATGGGATCGAACGCGCGCCGTGTATGCGATTCTTCCTGGGGGTGAGAAGCACGAGCTCTTCATTTCCTGGCTCGACCGGTTTGCAGAATTTGTCGGCGACCTGCGATCGGACGGGTGGCTGCTCTCAAAGGGACATCCGATCCCGATCGTATTCAGGCCCTATCACGAGCACACGGGAAGCTGGTTCTGGTGGGGCGGCGAAAACGTGACGCCGGATGAGTACAAGCAGCTCTGGCGCTTTACCGTCGACTACCTCCGCGACGAGAAGGGGCTGCACAACCTGCTCTATGCGTATTCGACGGACGCGGTGAACACGCCGGAGGAGTATCTCGAGCATTATCCTGGTGACGACTATGTCGACGTTCTCGGCATCGACGACTACCAGGCGCTGAGAACGGATTCGACGATCACGGACATGACGCGGCGATTGGCGATGGTGGTCGACCTTGCCGAGGCGCGCGACAAGATCGCGGCGTTGACGGAAACTGGTCTCGAGGGTGTGCCGGATGACGACTGGTGGACGAACCGGTTGCTGCGTGCGATCACCGCCGATCCGAAGAGCCAGCGCATCGCCTGGGCGCTGGTGTGGCGCAATGCGAACGCGCGGACAAAACCGGGGCATCATTTTGGTCCGTATGCGGGGCATTCGTCGTCGGCGGACTTCGTCCGGTTTCGGGAGTCGGAGATTGTGATGTTGGCGGATGAGCTGCCGGGGTTATACCGGGCGGGAGGGAAGTGAGTAGTCGCGGAATGTCGGTAAGCGAACTTGTCAGTTGTCAGTTGTCACGTGTCAGATTGGGTTTCAGGGTCTTCAAGAGTGTGGAGTGGTGTTGTGAAGTTTAGGTCGACGATAGTTGCTTTCGTCCTCACGTCGTTCGTTGCAGTGGCGGCGAGTGGTCAGGATCTCACGCGCGTCCCGTTCAACGATCAGCAGCTCTTTCTGAGCGGCGGCAACGTTGCGTGGGTGAACTTCGCTCGCGACGTCGGTCCGGGTTCGACGGATCTTGCGAAGTTTGAAACGATCTTCTCGGATCTCAACGCGGCGGGTGGCAACGCGATGCGTCTCTGGTTGCATACAACCGGTGCGGCATCGCCCGAATGGGACGGCGATAGCGTAATCGGTCCGGGTGACGGTACGATCGAGGACCTGCAAGCGATCCTTGACCTCGCGTGGAAACACGAGGTCGGACTGCAGCTCTGCCTCTGGTCGTTCGACATGCTTCGGATCTCCAACGGGACAACGATTACCGACCGGGCCTTCGCCATCCTCACCGATTCGTCCCTGACGCAAACGTATATCGACAACGCACTCGTTCCGATGGTCGATTCGCTGAAGGGTCATCCGGCAATTATTGCGTGGGAGATTTTCAATGAGCCGGAGGGAATGAGCAACGAGTTCGGATGGAACTTCAATCGCCACGTTCCGATGTCCGACATTCAGCGGTTCATCAATCAGACGGCTGGTGCGATCCACCGCGCGGACCCTGATGCGCTCGTGACGAACGGATCGTGGGCGTTCATCGCGTCGAGCGATGTCACACCGTCGGCGGCCTCGGGGAAACGAGCGCGTGAGGTGAGGGACCCAGGGACGGACGACTTGACAGACGACTTGACGGATGACCGTGTTCGGGCAGTCGCACCGTTGCTGTCGAGTCGCTATGGGTACAACTTTTCCGCGACGGACACCCGCGACTACCTTTCGAAGCTGAGCGTTCTCGCCAACTTCAACTACTACAGCGATGATCGCCTTGTCGCCGCAGGTGGCGATCCCGACGGTACGCTTGACATCTACACGGTTCACTACTACGAGTGGGCGGGAACGGCACTTTCGCCGTTTCATCACGACGCCACGACGTGGGGCCTTTCGAAACCCCTGGTAATCGCCGAGTTCTTCATGGGCGGAGGCGATGACGGCAACGACAATTCGACATTCGGAGTCCCGTGGGAGAATCTGTATACGACGCTTTACGACCGCGGGTATGCGGGCGCCATGGCATGGCAATGGTACAACTATCCGACATCCGCCGAAGGCGTCGTCAACTGGCCGCGAATCCTGACCAGCACGCAGACCCTCTTTGATCTGCACCGAACTGACGTCGACGTTTACGCGGGCTTACGGATTTCCTCGTTCAACGCCGAGCCTCCGGGAATCGAGCTCGGCCAAACGAGTACACTAGCCTGGGATGTGTCGGGAGCCGATGAAATCACAATCAATGGCGAGCCCGTCGATTCGGTTGGGACGAAAGTCGTGCAGCCGGATACCACCACAATGTATCTGCTTCAAGCGGTGAATGTCGCCGACGGCGACACGTCACGCGCGACCGTCACGGTGTCCGTGCTGGACCCCGATCAGGTGAATCGTGCCCGACTGCGTCCTGCGACAGCCTCGACGGTCGAGGTCTGTTGCGGCAACGATGCGGCCGCGGCCCGGGCCTTTGATGGCGACCTCAACACGCGTTGGAGCAGCGAGTGGGAAGTTGGTTTTGCGGATGACGATCCCGACGACGAGTGGCTTCAGGTCGACCTGC
>JAGQWL010000367.1 GCA_020437385.1 Bacteroidota bacterium | reverse complement strand
AGGCCGCGTGGGTTCGTGCGCTGATGCAGCGCGCAGGCGACACCGGACTGCCATCGACAACGCGAGCGATCGTGTGGAACCATCTGGCGGCGGTGCAAAACTGGCTCGAGACGAACCCGGGCACGGCGGGTCGGACACAGGCGCACCGGAAGTTCCTCGAAAGCGAGATCGAGCGGTTCATCTTCCGGCCGTTCCAGGACGGTCAGATGCCGCGACGGATGGACGCGCCGCCGGGGAGTCCGATAGGGTAGTCGGGAAATTGGAGATTCCGCGGAAACGAGAAATCGAGGAGGATAGGAAGACAGGAGGGTTGGCCGGAGCTCCTGCTCATCCTGTTCTCCAGATATAATGACTAATTGCACATTTACTCGCCACTATTGGCGACTTACGAAACAATAGTGTTAATAGCTCGTCATAAATGACGATTAATAGGTCATAAGAAATCGACCTGAACCGTCATGACAGCATCCTCTGACAGCACATTACTCGCCGAACTCGGCGAACGCCTCTCCGATCTCCGCATCGCCGCCGGTCTCACCCAGGCTCAGGTCGCCTCCCGAGGAGGCGTCTCGAAACGCACCGTCGAACGCCTCGAGGCCGGCGAGTCCGTCCAGCTCACGAGTCTACTGCGGGTCCTTCGAGTCCTGAACCTCCTCGACGGCATCGACCGTCTCGTTCCAAAACCCGAGCCGAGCCCGATGCAGCTCCTGAAACTGCACGGCAAGGAACGGCAGCGCGCCAGCGGCACGCCGCGTGTTGGCGAGAAGCCCGCAAAGCAATGGACCTGGGGTGAGGACCAATGACCGTAGCGGAAGTTCGGCTGTGGGGCAGCACCATCGGCGCCGTCGTAATCGACGAGGATGAGCGTATCGCGTCGTTCGAATACGACCGCGGATTTGCGCAAAGCGGAATCGAGGTCTCCCCGATCATGATGCCGCTCGAAACGCCTCCCGGCCGATCCGTCTACCGCTTCCCCGAACTCGACAACGAAGCGTTCCGCGGACTCCCCGGCCTCCTCGCAGACTCCCTTCCCGATCGTTTCGGCAACGCACTTATCAACGCCTGGCTCGCGACGCAAGGTCGCCTACCGGCGTCTTTCAATTCCGTCGAAAGACTTTGCTACATCGGCACCCGCGGAATGGGCGCGCTCGAATACGCCCCGGCGAAAGGTCCGCGTGCCCGTAAGGCGCAGGATATCGACATCGAGGCACTCGTTGCCCTTGCATCAGAGATCCTCTCAAACCGACAACAACTCCAGGGTTCGCTCACTCCCGACGAACGCGAGGAATCCCTTCGGGACATCCTACGCGTGGGCACATCTGCCGGCGGAGCACGGGCCAAGGCCGTGATCGCATGGAACCCGACAACGAACGAAGTCCGCTCCGGACAGGTCGATGCCGACCCGGGCTTTGAACACTGGCTTCTGAAGTTCGACGGCGTATCCGGCAATCGCGACAAGGAGCTCGAGGACCCTCACGGCTACTGCGCCATCGAATACGCCTACTACCTCATGGCACGCGAGGCGGGCATCCTGATGAACGAGTGTCGCCTGCTCGCGGAAGGTCCACGCCGACACTTCATGACCAGGCGATTCGATCGTGTGAACGGCGGCGGACTGCGGGCTGCCGGCACTTCCGAGGCGCACACCGAGAAGATCCACGTGCAGTCGCTCGCGGCGCTTGGGCACTTCGACTACAATCGCGCCGGAGCGTATTCGTACGAACAGGCGTTTCTGATCATGCGTCGACTCGACCTTCCGATGTCAGACGTCGAACAGCTCTTTCGTCGGATGGTGTTCAACGTCGTCGCCCGCAACCAGGACGACCACGTCAAGAACATCTCGTTCATGATGGACAAGTCCGGCCGCTGGTCGCTCACGCCGGCGTATGACGTCACGTATGCCTACAACCCGTCAGGCGCGTGGACGGCCAGCCACCAGATGTCGATAAATGGAAAGCGGTCGGATATCGCGTTCGACGACCTGCAGTCCTGCGCAGAGACGGCACTGCTGAAACGCGGCCGCGCAAAGGCGATACTGGCGGAGGTGACGGAGGCGGTCAAGCATTGGCCGGAGTTCGCGGATGCGGCGGGCGCTTACACCCAGCATCGGGATGCTATTGGAAAGTCGTTCTCGCTCGCGATCGGGTGAGCCGGGTGCACCAACGCGATCACTCCAGACTCGATTTACTCCTGAGCTCTTTCATATCGATTTCGCCTTCCTGATACGCAACTTCACTGTCGATCACTTTAACTAGCCTATCCGAAAGACGTGCGTAGGTGCCATAGTCGCTGGTACTGGCCACTTTCTCCAGATCGAAAAAGCTGAGATAGAGTTGCTGGTGCGAAAACGACGAGACGTGCCGCGAAATCAAATCATTCGCAAGAAATTGCCTCAGGATTTCCGGAGACGGAATCGGATTGGATCTTCGGAATTTCGCCATATCCATTTGGCCGAACGTCGTCGTGTCCGCCAGCGCCAGTTCAGAACCCTTCTCCATCAGGAGCGCATAGTCTCTGGAGGCTCCGGCTACGGTCCGCATCGTCGTCAACAGTTTTACGGTATCTTGAATCTCCTTCTGTTGCT
>JAGQWL010000366.1 GCA_020437385.1 Bacteroidota bacterium | reverse complement strand
TTCGACATTGCCGGCAAGGGAGTGGCGAATGCGCATAGCCTTATCGAAGCCGCGAGGGAGGCCGTGCGGATTGCCGTCCGCCGACGCGAATTTCGCGAGTCCTCCCGACAGGCGGAAGCAGCGCACTCCGAATGAGGAACGTCAATCCGTATACGGTTCTCGCATCCGGGTATGACTTTATCATGTCGCACGTCGACTACCCTGGCTGGGCCGCGTACGTCGATGAGCTGATCCGTCGCTTCCATCATCTGAACGAGCGGCCAATCCAACTTCTGGAACTGGGATGCGGGACGGGAAACTTCGGATTTGAATTCGCGCACTACCCGGATTACCACTACCGCGGACTCGATGGGTCAGCCTCGATGATCAAGGTCGCCGGTCACAAAGCCGAACAGTGGGGAGAGGATCTCGAATTCGCCGTCTGCGACTTTCTTTCGTTTGACGAAGATGAAACCAACGACGTTGTCCTGTTGCTTTACGACGGACTGAACTACCTGTTGGAGCCGTCCGCGATTGCCGATGTTTTAGGTCGGGTCTATCGCAGTCTCCGGCCGGGTGGTCTGTTCCTTTTTGATCAGAGCACGCCCGCGAATTCGGAGAACAACCGGGACTATTTCGAGGATCGGGGCGCGCATGAGTTGTTCAGCTACGTCCGTCAGAGCGAATACGACGCCGAGACGCGCCTGCATCGCACGCACTTCGAGTTGTCGGTTGGCCCCGACACGTTTGCCGAGGATCATACGCAGCGTGCCTACGCGATCAGCGAGATCGCGACCCTGGTGGAGGCCAGTCAGTTCGAGGAAGTTGATTGTTTTGAAGGATTTTCGACGATTGGTGCCACTGAGGCATCCGAACGGGTTCAGTGGATTCTGAGACGGCCGATGTAATAGTGGTCCGTCAATTGTACTTTTGGCGTGGATACGGCCTTTCCGCCGTGTTGCGAGGTCTACCACCACGGACCGTAGTTCCCACCGAATGCATACCGCAATCCCGGCGTGATACAGTTTCAGAATGTCACCGTTGCCCACTCGTTGCCGAACGGGGGTAGCAGGATCGTCTTCGAGAATCTCTCAGCCTACGTTGAAAGGGGAGAGATGGTCTACCTGATCGGTCCGACGGGTAGTGGAAAGACCACGCTTCTTCGACTGACGTATATGGACCTGATTCCGTCGTCAGGACGTGTGATCGTCGGCAACTATTTCAGCGATACGATCAAGGACCACCAGATTCCGATGTTGCGCAGGTCGCTGGGTGTGGTGTTCCAGGACTTCCAGCTTCTGCCCGATCGAAACGTTTTTGACAACGTCGCATTCGCCCTCTACGCGACCGGAAAAAGCGGAGCGAGGGTAAAAACGCGCGTGATGCAGGTCCTTTCCCGAGTGGGCCTCAGCCACAAGCGCAATCGGTTTCCGCACGAGCTGTCCGGCGGCGAGCAGCAGCGCGTGGTGATCGCACGAGCCGTTGCCAATGAGCCCTGGATACTCCTCGCAGACGAACCCACGGGAAATCTCGACCCGACGGTTGCTGAAGAGACGCTGAAGCTGCTGATCAGCTTGCACCGGCAGGGGATGACGATGATTCTCGCCACCCACGATTACAGGCTCGTGCGCACCTATCCGGCTCGAACGCTCGCGTTCATGAATGGTCAGCTTGTCGAGGTGGACCCGACGACCTTGTAGACCGCCGAGGCTGCGTACGCCCCTTGGCCCGGTAACGCATTGGGACACCCCAGATCCCGTCCCAAACCCTGCACTCGGTTTGTCCGTCCGTTGCGGTGACGTTATATTTTCGAGCATTTTGTGAGAAATCGCGCGTTCTGCACTGATTTCCCGCGAAGCCGGCCCCTCGAAACGAATCCCGATTCCGCATGGAAACCATTGAGAGTATTATTTCCTGGCTAAACAGTCTTGTTTGGGAATCCGGAATTCCGGTCGAAGATGGCAACATCCCGTACCTCGTCATTGCGCTGCTGGGAACGGGGATTTTCCTGACGTTCCGACTTGCCTTCGTGCAGTTTCGGCGGTTTACGCACGGTGTGGCGGTTGCGACGGGCCGCTACGACGATCCGGACGAGCCGGGAGACGTATCGCACTTTCAGGCGCTCACAACTGCGCTCTCGGCCACCGTCGGGATTGGTAACATCGCCGGAGTGGCCATCGCGATACACTGGGGAGGCCCCGGTGCGCTCTTCTGGATGTGGATGACGGCCCTCCTCGGGATGGCGGTTAAATACTCTGAGGTAACCCTCGCACAGAATTTTCGCGTTACCGAAACGTCTGCGGGTAAGAACTGGGGTTCGGTATCGGGTGGACCGATGTATTACATCGAACGCGGCCTGGGACCTAAGTGGAAACCGCTGGCAATGTTTTTTGCCGGTGCGCTGATGATCACCGCGTTTATGACCGGGAACGCGGTCCAGGCGAATACGATCACCGATGTCGTCAACGCCAACTTCGGGATCGCTCCCTGGATTACGGGACTGGTCTCGGCGGCAATTGTCGGACTCGTCATTCTCGGTGGCATCTCAAGAATCGGAAAGGTGACGGGCATCCTGGCGCCGGCCATGGCGTTGATTTATGTACTTGGCGGCGTCTCGATTCTACTTGCCCACCTGGACATGATGATCCCGAGCTTCCAGCTCATCTTCCGTGAGGCGTTCAACCCGAGTGCCGGGGTTGCCGGGACCGGCGCGGGCGTGTTCGTGTTGACGATGATGTGGGGCGTCCGCCGTGGCCTGTTCTCAAACGAGGCGGGCCAGGGATCCGCGCCGATTGCGCACGCGGCCGCGAAGACCGATGAACCGGTTTCTGAAGGTGTCGTCGCGTTGCTCGAGCCGTTCATCGATACGATCGTTATCTGCTCGATGACGGGTCTCGTGATCCTCGCGACGGGGGTCTGGGACAAGAAGCATCCGACGACAATAGATCTTGGGTCGCAGGACATCTCGTACGTCAGCCCGGATCATCGCAATGTATTTCTGTCCGCCGATCCACCTGCCGAGATCAATATCGTCAACGGTGCTCCCGTGCAGTCTGCAGGCGAAGCGGCGTTTGCCTACAACCACGCCGCTGTCGACCGTTTCTTTGTCGATGCCGAGCAGACGATTCCGTTCAACGGGACACTCGTTCCTGCGGAGCAGATCGCGCGATCGTCCGACGGCGCAACCGTTTCGCAGCTCTACGGCGATGCCGTCGAACTCGGCGCGCCTCTGACATCGATGGCGTTTGAAGAGGGCCTCGGCAACTTCGGTCTCGGTGCGCTTGGACGGTACATCGTGCTTATTTCGGTTCTCCTGTTCGGCGTGTCGACTTCCATCTCGTGGAGCTACTATGGAGACAGGTGTGCGAACTACCTTTTCGGGGAGAAGGCGATCCTTCCGTACAAGTTTGTGTTCGTGTTGATGCACATCGTCGGTGCGGTTGCGGCGCTTGACACGGTGTGGGTGTTGGGGGACGTGGCGCTGGGAGCAGTGACGTTCCCGAACCTCATCGCGCTGATTCTGCTTTCGGGCACTGTCGCGAAGCTCACGAAGAGTTACTTCGAACGCAAACCGTGGATTGAGAACGCCGAAGTTCACAAGCGGGTGAAGGAACAGAAGCGATCCGTACGGTAGCGGCCTCTCATGGATCAGCTCACCGTAATCGACCATCCACTTCTGAAGCGGGA
>JAGQWL010000365.1 GCA_020437385.1 Bacteroidota bacterium | reverse complement strand
TGAAACGGTGGGGTAAGAGCCCACCGGCGGGTTCAGGCGACTGACCCGGCCGGGTAAACCCCACGGGGTGCAAGACCAAACAGTACCTCTCCCCTCGGGGATTCGGCTGCCCGTCGAAAGCAGGTACGGGTAGGTTGCTCGAGGTCGTCGGTGACGGCGATCCCAGATAAATGATGATCTCCGTGCGGCATCGGCAACCGCGCGAAGACAGAATTCGGCTTACAGGTCGGTGCAGGCCGAAAAAACAAGAGGCGACGTCCTGATCGGATGTCGCCTCTTTACGTTGGTCGAAGCTTGAACGCTTACTGATTCTCCTCGGTCGGCGCCGGCGTTATCGGAACGGCGTCCTGCGCCGGCGGCGCTGTAGCGGGCTGTGTGGCGGACGGCAAATCAGATGTATCGAAAATCTGTTCGCCTGCCTCCGGACCACCGATAAAAAAGTTCGTCAGAATGCATAGCACGATGAACAGTCCGCCAAGGACCCAGGTCGCCTTTTCAAGCACATCGGGAGCCGTTCGCGCACCCAGTATCTGCTGGGTGGCACCGCCCGACGCAATTCCGGCGAGTCCGCCGCCCTTTCCGCTCTGTAGCAGGACAATGAGGGTCAGCAGGAGCCCGATCAGCGCAATGATGACGATGAGGAATGTGAACATGGATCAAACAATGTTGAAGGTCGGGAGCTTCCGGTGCCGTCCCGAATCGGTAAGAACGCGCTCCGGAGGAACGCCGCCCTGAAAGCGGGCAGAACAACTAAGTTACAAAACAACTGTACTCGCCACAACGTTGCGCAAGGCCTTGTGGCTGCTATTCCAGCCTCGTTTGCGGTCGATTCTCGGCCAACCATCTCCGAGTAAGCAGCAACGCCGTAATCGTCTTCATATCGTCGATCTCTCCTTCAAAAACCATGTCGACGGCGCGAAGAAACGGCAGCCTGACCGGCTCCAGCAGTTCACCCTCACTCAGGTGCTGGTGCCCCTTTTCAAGATCGAACGCCGCGAAGACATGAATGACCTCATTCGAATACCCGATGCAGGGAAAATACGATCCGATTCGCTCGCAATTGGTTGAACACCAACCAGTTTCCTCCTCCAATTCACGTATGGCAACAGCTACCGGAGACTCACCGGCGATGTCCAGCTTTCCGGCGGGCACTTCCCAGAAAACACGTCGAGCCGGATATCGAAATTGGCGAACCAGTAGCGTGGTGCCATCTTCGAAGATTGGAACGACAGCCGACGCACCTGGATGGTCTATCCATTCCCGTACCGACTCCGCGCCGGAGGGCAAGCGCACCGTGTCACGTCGCGCATGAAGCAACGCGCCGTCATACACGGCCCTGGATTCAATCTCCGTTTCTATCAGATCCATTGTTCACCTGCAAAGCCATTGATCATCTGTAACACTATTCTTCGCCTGAGATACTCAATCCGTGTCTCGCACGCCGATCTCACGATCTGTCACGGGCCGAGGACGGCCGAGGCAAGCGATGCGACTGCGATTGCAGCAGTCTCCGCGCGAAGTCGCCTCACGCCAAGACTCACAACCTCTGCCCCGCTCTGGCCACACTGTAAGACCTCGTTCTCCGAGAACCCGCCTTCGGGACCGACAACGACGACGCACTCCGTGGGTTTGCGGTCAAGCAATCGCCTCAGCAACGTGTCCGTGGGAGAGACCGCCTCGTGACACACAAATACGTCGCCTTGCGTCGACACGACCGATTCGAATGACCGAGGCTCCTCGACCTTCATCAGCCTCGAGCGCCCACACTGCTTTGTTGCCGCCAACACGATACTGTCTACGCGACGACGATTGATCCGCGACTCTTCCGAATGTGCGGTCAGAATCGGGACAACGCACTCGACGCCCAGCTCAACGGCCTTCTCGAGGAAGACCTCGAACCTGTTGCGCGACTTGAGCAAACCCATGGCAATCGTGAGCGAGTAGGCCGGTTCTCCCGCATCGGCAATCGCGTCTTCTATCACGACGACAGCATCTCTACCAATAGCGGCAACTCGGCCTACATACAGCATGCCGCAGCCATCGACGACTCGCACAACATCGCCCTCGCCAAGTCTGAGCACACGCGCCAGATGGTGCGACTCGTCTTCAGGCAAACGAATCCGTTCTCCCGTCCGCGCTTCCGGCGGGGCATAAAAATTCGTTATGTGTCTCTCCTTCTTCAGCGCCTCAAAGTGCGAATGAAAGCCCGACGTGAACCCTTCCGTTTGCAAGACCGTCGTCGGGATTGACGGCATACGATGCGTTCACGACGCCAATACCCGTTCCGTATTGCATGCCAATGCCGTAGCCTGGATGAACGCCGCTCAACTTCTGCTGATCCCCAATAGTTGGGCGTTCGGCATAACCTACATCGACGAATCCGTATGCGAACGATACAGGGTCGAGTAGATACCGATACTCGATTACTGCGCGGCCGACGAACCTTCCCGTGAACTGTTCTTCGTTGTAACCGCGGAGCGAGTTCGCACCTCCCAGTCGCAGTAGATCACTGACATCGTAGTCGTCTGACCGAAGCAGCGATGCGTCTATTCCACCGACGGCGACTTGCCTTCGCGTCAGCGGCACATAGGTGCGCAGAAAGGTCCCGAGCCGCTCCTGTCTCGACGAGCGTGCAACGTCAACGGTGTCAGCATCGACGATCTGGAGCTGCATCGTCTGCTTGACGCCCTGTTGAATCGTCGACCGAAACTCAAATCCACGCCGAGGGCTGATTCGGCTGTCAACGCGCCGGTACTGCACCTCGAGTCCGGCCAACAACGCATTCGCCCGAGCAACCACTTGTGTGGCCCCGGCGATTCTGATGCCTGCCTGACCTGGTCGTGTTGCCTCACGCTGGACGGTGCCACCAACTTCTAGGCCGTCAAGAATTCGCCAACTCAGTCCAGCCGAATACTGCTGCTTGGCGTATGTCGAATCCCGCTGCTCGCCATCGAAGCCAAGCGAAAGCCCCAGCGGTACGCGGAATAGAAACGGGTCCGCGATTCGTGCGCTGAGCGTGCTGGTCTGTCCCGGCAATCGATTCAATCGGATGCCAACCGTTCGACCGCCACCGAAGAGATTCACCAATTGAAGCCGACCGTTTCCGACGACCGAGCCGGAGCGCCCGGAGACGCCGGGGAGGTAGCCGAGAACGAGGTCAAATGCGCCCGGCGACGCCTCCACCATCGGAATTGAAATAATCGCCCGATCGGACGAGACCAATCGCACTGCAGGCGTACCGACCGATTCGTAGAGGCCGGTGTCGAGAAGGGCCGACCGGACGCGTTCCTCATCGTATCCGCGCAACGTCCCGCCAACGGGCAGCCCGGCAAAGAGGCTGACCAATCGGGCAGAAGACCTGATCTCTTCAGCTAACTCAATTGCCTCCAGGGTAATAGGCTCTTTCTCCTCCACTTGAATATCAACAACCACAGCCGCGCTCTTGCTCACAGGTCGTACGCGAGTTGCCAGATCGGCAGCGACGAATCCGCGGCGATTGTACGCGTCCGCGATTCGGGCAATGTCCAGATCGAGCTCCCTGGATTTGAAGCGATC
>JAGQWL010000364.1 GCA_020437385.1 Bacteroidota bacterium | reverse complement strand
GGGGCACGGTCTTGCTTCCTTCAATAAAACCATACACGGCAATGTTGAAGCCCACCTCACTGCCGATCGTGCCGGCGCCCTCCTTGACGATGAAAGATTTACCTGCGAGTTGGTTCTGCTCCTGGGATATCTGCATACGCTCGTCCAGTTGTCTTACGGCTGATCTATCGGATTCGGATCACCGAATGCCGAACAACGTCATTCTCATTGCGGACGGTAATGGCGTACACCCCGTCAGCAACTGCGTACTCTGGGCTCCAACTCCACGACCAGACCTCGCCTGCACTGAGGTGCCTCGCGCCCTCGGCCACAAGGGCTCCTAGCAGGTCATGAATCGTCAGTGTATAAACGCCAACGTCCCCGGCTCGAAACTCGATGTGGGCAACGGTCCCGAAGGGATTCGGATAGATGTCCAAACTAACCTCCGACGGTGCTTCGTTGGTGCCGGCAGCAAGAACAGAACGAATCGTGCCCGTTTCGCCAAACGGTCGATTCCGGACGATTGCACCAACGATGTCTGTCGGGCCAACGTTGTAGTAGTAGTTCAGCGTATAGACTTCGCCGTTGAACCCGAGATGGGCACTGAGTTCAATAGTTGTCGAATCGGCTGCCACCTGGTCCGGCATCAGTACGTAGACATCGGCATAGCCAACGCGATTCGTCGATGTTGGAATTGCCCACGGCGACTGCAGCGTGCTGTCGTACGGAATATTAACGGTGAAGATCGATCGAGGCGTCGTTCGAGCAGTGGTATCGACTGACGTAAACGGATCGTAGGTGGTGAGCAGGTACGAATCGTCCGACCACCTGTACCAGGAGTTGAGGCAGCCCGTGCAGCAACTCGGACCCGTACACCACTTCGTATCAAAACGCGTCCACAAGTCCCCGTTGATCAAGGAGTCCTTGTCCGCTACAACCACGGATTCCGTCCACGTAGGTGTGTAGCGAATGTCTGTAAAGTGCCAGGCATTCCCAACGTCGAGCGGAAACCACGAGCGCGGATTGAGGTCGTAGGTCTGGGCGATCGCAGCCGACGTGACCAGGCACAGGAATACGGTTGTCGACACGCGCTTCATGGCAGACACTTTGAATCGTGTATCGGAAGTATATCGGCTGGTCGACTATACTTCAACAGTTGCAGAAGATGTTGCAAATCGGCAACACGCACCCGTCCTCGAATCCCTTCCAGGCACCACATACGCCCTTGAGTCGCGCGATCCGGCTGCCGACATTGAGGCGTGACACGCGCCGTGATAACAATTCTCGCTTCGGTCCTCGCGTCCTCGACCGCAGTACGCGCCCAGGACGGCACGTTTGTATTGGTGGACTCTACTCGCGTCTCCAGTATCCACGCCTCGACTGATGGTGCCGACGCCTACGCCGTTACGTTCGAGGGCCAGCTGCTTCGCTCCCCGGATTCGGGTATGAGTTGGCATCCGGTACATCTCTCTTTCGGAACGGATACATTATCGCGCCCGATGAAGTCGAAACGGTGACCATGATCGAGGGGCTAGCCTCAGGAGCCGTTGACGAGAAGCTACTTGCGGATTGGATCGAGGTCAACTCGAAGAAGCGGCCCAAACGCTAGCTCGGTGTATCGTCCAGGACGCCCGATATTGCCGCTGCCCAATTCCAATCCTCATCCCGCCCGGATGTCGCGTGGAGGTACACAGCCTTCCAGCGCTTTGATTCTGTCAGCGAACGCCAACGATCGTCGTCGACTCCGACTCGCGCCTGATATCGCGTCGATTGCCCCTGTCGCGTGAGCTCGAATTCGACGGGCAACTCACCGACTGGAAGGACGTGCGACAGACCAATCACGTGCAACGACGTCTGGGTCTCGCGCGCAATATGCAGTAGGCGCCAACCATCCAGTGCGACGTCGAGTGGGATAGAACGAGCGTAGTGTTCCAGGGCCCGAGTAAATGCCTGCTCGTTCCGGTCGTCGGATGCAGGGTCTTGCTGTATGTACTCACTCTCGTCGGTCCGAGTGAACCGTTCCTGGATATGATCGCGAATCGTTTCGAAGACGGTATGCTTTAGTTTGGGCAGTTCGCTCACTGAAGTGGTCCCATGTCGGAGAGTTGGTCAGCGAACGGCTTGATCTCAAGGAACATCGTTCGGTAGCCGTCGGCTGGCGGAACTGGCTCGTTCTGGTTGGCTAGCCTAAACCCAAACCTTCTTCCAATAGGTGACGAACTCAGGACGGTTGCAGCGGAAGCCTGCGGCAGAGACGTTGGTCGACGCATCGAAGAACTCTACGTCGATCAAGGAAAAATCAACGCCCTCGAACTTTTCCGGCATCTGTAGTCGAGCGAGTCAAGCGGTTGGAACGTCGCTTTGCTATACGTTTGGCCGTTGCGAGAGCGTCCTTGTTCGAAATCGAGTTCCCGCTCTCAATGGCCGACTTGATCTTCCGTGCAGCGGAGCCGACAACGGGCTTCGATGATGTGTGTAGCGGATATTCCATTTGCGCACGCTCGTCGGGCGAGTTGAACCTTATGATGTAGAGTTCCTATCGGTCTGTGGTTCCGCTGACCGATGCCGTCTTGCCTGATTGGCGAAGATCCACGACCTCCGAGAGCGTCATGGTATCGCACGTTGGCGAGCGGCTCGCGTAAGATACGTATCGACACCGCCCTT
>JAGQWL010000363.1 GCA_020437385.1 Bacteroidota bacterium | reverse complement strand
TGATCTCAAGACATTGCCGCCCTCAATCAACGAGGCGGGGTGGACGCGGTGTTCGCGCCGAGCGTGCGAGATATGTATCCGGACGGACCGGACAGACAGCTCGTCTGGGTCACACCCTCTTCAATGGCCGACGTATTGTGTGGGGCCTTTCGACCAGGTCACTTTCGGGGTGTTGCAACTGTCGTCACCAAACTGTTTGCGGTGTGCCAGCCGGATTCTGCAGTATTCGGTCTGAAGGACGCGCAGCAGTTCGTCATACTGTCCAAGCTGGTGCGCGACCTCGGATTCCAGATAAGAATGGTCGGCGTGCCCACCGTTCGAGAAGCCGACGGACTTGCACTGTCGTCCCGAAATCGATTTCTATCGAAGGAAGAGAGGGAGCAGTCGGTTGTACTGAGTCGAGCAGTGGGCGAGGCCAAGCGAGCCATAGAATCCGGCGAGAGAGACGCCGATGAAGTCCGTCGAATTCTGAACGAAACGATCGACGAATCGGATCTCGCCTTGACGCAGTACGTCGATGTCACTGATGCCCGCACCCTTCAACCGCTGCAGGCGATACGCAAGGGGCAACACGTCCTGTCAGCTGTTGCGGTTTTCTTCGGGAGTACCCGCCTGATCGACAACTCGTTTTCGATCGCGGGATGAGAAGCTGTCGGTCGGGTCGTCAAAATCTGCATACGCCTTGATGATATCCTTGACGAGGCGATGGCGGACGACGTCCGAGCGGTCGAACGCGACGAACTCGATTCCTCCAACTTCCTTCAGGACCTCTTGTGCCTGTATCAAACCCGATTGCTCTCTACGGGGAAGATCAATCTGCGTGATATCGCCAGTAATAATCGAGCGGCTGTTCGCACCGATGCGCGTCAAGAACATCTTCATCTGCTGGGTAGTCGCATTCTGTGCCTCGTCAAGTATCACGAAAGCCGAATTGAGCGTTCGGCCACGCATGTAGGCGAGGGGAACGATTTCGACGCTGTTCTGCTCCATGTACAGTGCGAGCTTGTCGCGGTGAATCATGTCACCGAGAGCGTCATAGAGTGGACGCAGATAAGGGTCGACCTTGTCTCTGAATCCGCCAGGAAGAAATCCAAGTTGCTCGCCGGCCTCCACAGCAGGACGGCACAGGACTATCCGTTTAACTTGCTTGCGCTGTAAGGCGGCCACGGCGAGGGCGACGGCCGTGTAGGTCTTCCCGGTTCCGGCCGGACCAATTGCGAAAACGATGTCGTTCTTGACGGCCGCCTCAACCAGTGCAATCTGATTGGGTGTGCGCGCACGAATGCTCCCGCCGTTGGGCGAGTTGAGTATGAAGCCATCGCTGGCTGCGGCCACGGCCGTACCACCACCTGTTGCCCGGTTAAGAGCCAGTACCGTCTCAACGTCGACATCGGTGAGTTCACCGTGTCGGCGAATCAGGCGGCGGAGCTCCTTCAGAACGGTTTCGATCCGGGCCAGGTCGGCCACGTCTGCAGAGACCAATAGCTCGTTTCCTCGTGCGACGATCCGCGCTTCTGGAAAAGCGGCCTCGAGCTTCTTGAGGTTCACGTCCTGCGAACCAAACAGAATCATCGGATCAGTATCCTCGAGCTGGATCCGTTTATCAATCGCGGCGTTTGGCAATTCTCTCCGGGGTTTGGGTCTGCGGTACCGACCGGCGTTGTAACCAACCACTCATCTGAATGATTCACAAGTGAAACCTGAGCTGATCCTTGAGTTCACGAAGATGAACGGGGCCGGCAATGACTTCGTCGTCATCGACAACCGCTTCTTCAACTTCACACCGGATGAACTGAGCGCTCTTGCGTCCTCACTTTGTCGGCGTAGAACGTCCGTTGGAGCAGATGGACTGCTCGGACTTGAAACGCGAAACATCCCTGAGTCCGTAGATTTTCGAATGCGTTACTACAACGCCGACGGCTCTCCTGGCTCAATGTGTGGAAACGGTGCTCGCTGCCTGGTTCAATTTGCAAGCGACGGTGGGGTGTTTCGCGGCTCGGAATGCACCTTCGTAACGGATGCCGGCGACTATTCTGCGTCGATCACCGAGGCCGGCGTTCGCCTCTACGTTCCAGACGTGAGCTCGCCCGCGATAACGGGCGTCTCGGTGCCAGGATCACCCGAACGAGCCCGATCGGTTTGGACGGGTACGGAGCACGCCGTGTGTTTTGTCGATAACGTTGACCAGTACCCGGTCGCAACCCATGGTCCGGCATTGCGGCAGAAGCGAGACTTTGGTCCGAACGGCGCCAACGTCAACTTTGTCGGAGCGCGCAAAGATGGATCCTCTCTTTCCGTTCGTACCTGGGAGAAGGGGGTCGAAGCCGAAACACTGGCCTGCGGCACCGGTGCCATTGCAAGCGCGATCACGGCGTTTGAATCCGGCCTTATCGACGCGTCGCCCGCCGCCGTGCAAATGAAGGGCGGAACCCTCGTTGTCGGTTTCCGAAAGTCGGGCGACCAGTACCGAGACGTCTTCCTGGAAGGACCGACAGCCACGGTCTTCAGGGGAAGTCTGCCGCTGAGCCTGTGAACTCAGCGGCGACCGAATTCAACTACTGATACTGGTACTGGCTCAGCTTCCGGCGGTTGTCTGCGATGTCCGCCTTGTCTCGGATGTCTTGAATCCATTGTGAACGGAGGGCATTCTGTCGCTGCTGTACCAACTGCTGCCGAATGGTTTCCTTCTCCGCATCGGTCATTGGAGCGAGGGCGGACGCGGACGTTCGTTTGACCACGAATGACGAAGCGTTTCCGTCTACGACCTCCGACATCTGGCCGTCATCGAGGCCAAGAGCAGTGCCGACCAGAGCGGGCTCGCGGCCAAGTCCGGGTACGAGCGGATTGCTGACGGTCACATCGGAAGCCGTCTGCACCGTGCCGCCGACCGACGAGGCGATGGCAGCGAGATCCGTTCCTCCCTGTAACGCCTGTGCCAGCCTTTCATGCTGAATCGCTTTACGCTTCTCGACTTTAACACGCGGTTCAATCTCCGTCTGAACCTGCGAGAACGGACGCACGCCGGCGGGGGAGATCCCGGTGATCGTTGCGACGATGTACTTGTCGTTCAGCTCGATAACGTCGCTGATGGAACCTTCGTCCGAACGCGCCAGGAAGTCGATCAGCTTGCGGCTGTTACCAAGCTGCGGAATGTTTTCCTGATCTTCTTCAATCTGGACAGTTTGAACGGCCAGGCCATTTCGTTCCGCCTCCTGTTTGAATCCCTCGTCCTTCGCATACTCGATGAAGTCGAGTAGGTCATTTTCAATCGACGTCAGAGTCGAGACGAGCGTTCGAATTGGCAGGGCATAATCGGCAATCTCAACCGACTTGTCGGAGCGACCTTCGACCTTGATGAGGTGGTAGCCGAACTGGGTCTCCACCGGTCCTGCGATGCGACCGACCGGAGTCGAGAAGGCGGCCTTTTCGAACGGCTCGACCATTGCACCCGGGCCAAACCAGCCAAGTTCGCCACCCTGAAGCGCAGACTGTCTATCATCTGAAAACTTCGAAGCCACTTCCGCAAAATCTTCGCCTGCAAGAACGCGCCGCCGAAGGTCCTGAATTTGAGTCAAGGCCGCCTGTCGCGCCGCATCGTCACCTTCAGCTGCACGAATCAGAATGTGACGTGCCTTGACCGACTCGTTGTCCGCCGGAACAACGGCCTCAATCTTTACAAGGTGCATCATGTTGTCGAACGCGATCGGCCCAACAACACGTCCCGGCGTCAGATCTTCAAAGACGAGGTCCGCGACATCCGGTGAAAGTTCGTCTCGACGGAAGGTGGCCTTGGAGTAGGGCTTTGCCGAATAGTTACGTGCAAGAAAGAGCGAATCGTCCGTCGCTGCCGCAAAGGCGGCCTTCTTTTCGTTAACATCCTTGTACACGTCGGCGGTATCGGCCGCCGTCGGCAGCTTTGACTTTTCGACGTATTCGACGGAATAGATCCGCTTCTGCTCAAAGTCGTCCTTGTGCTCGTCGTAGTATCGACGGAGGTCCCGGTCCGTCACCGTAACGCTCGAGTCAGGCACCGCCGAGTAGCGAAGCGCAACGTAGTCGACGGAGACGCGCTCATTCCGGCGGACGTATTCGTCGTGAACCTCTGCATCGGTCACGCGGACGGTCGCAGCTAGAAGGTTCTCGAACTTCTGTCGACGTCGTTCGGACCTGAGAAAGAGGGCGACATCATTCGTCCACTCTGGATTATTCTCGACATAGTTGGTCAAGAGCTCACGATCAAGCGTACCGTCAGCGCCTTTGAAGTACTCCTTGATGGCAGGATGCGGATCGGCCCCCCAGAATAGTTCGCTGACCTCATCCTTCGTAACGGTGAGACCCAGTCGATCCATCTCTTGCTGTCTGAGCTGGTCGTCAATCAGCGCGTCGAAGACCTGGTTCTGAACGAATTCCACAGTTTGCGGCGGAATCTCGTCGTTGGTCTGCTGCCGGAAGTTCTGCAGCTGGTTGTCGACCTGAGCCTGATAGTCCTGAACACTGATGAATTGGCCATTGACCTTCGCGATTGCGTCCGGCGGCGCCGCGATTGTATCAAAGACGTTTGTGTCCTGGAGCATGAAGATGACTCCGAACGCGAAAATGAGAATCCACAGGATAACCCCAGTGGTATCCCGGATCTTTGCCATGAAGCCCATTGAGGGAACCAGACTTTGATTGAACGTGACTACAACGCTCGGACCGTCACCTCTGCCGGGGCAGGCTGACGCGGCGCAAAAAGGACGGTAATATACGCACGGCGGGGCCTATTGTTTAGCCCCAAAATCCGTCCGTCATTCGACGTTCATGGCTGAGGGTGGGCCGCTTACCTGGTTGTCAGGCGGCGAACGACTGCGATCCGGCCACTCGGGACCGCAGGGTAAGGAGGATTTTGCCGAGGATCTGCGAAATTCGGGCCTCGGTGAGGCTCAAGAGTCCGGCAATTTCGCGAAGCGTCAGGTTTTCGTAGTAGT
>JAGQWL010000362.1 GCA_020437385.1 Bacteroidota bacterium | reverse complement strand
CCGACTGCTCGAAAGGCGGCTTCTCCTCCAGGCCGAAGGTCAGTACACCGGAACCCGCATCGTCTCTGTTGGATCTGACGTATCCGCGGACGCGGTGGTGTCGCTGAATGCCCACGTGCTTTTCAATGTCACGCGGTCAATTGGATTGACGTTTTCAGCGCGGAATATCCTGGATGACCCGCTTGAGTACTGGCAAGGCTATCCAGGAGTTGGGCGGCAGTTCCTCGGTGGCTTTCGACTTCTGTGGTAGGGAGGCGAAACCGTTCTGGCTTATATTTTGATGTTCGAATGAAGCTTGAAAAGACATATTCCTGTTCGTTGCGTATCGTTTCAAATTCGACGCATTCGCGACCCTGGATAGCCCATTTGAACATCATTCAGAACGAGCTTAGTCCCGCCTGATGAATCCTTACGATCTAGATACCGAAGTGGTGGAAGCGATTGCCGCCGTTATGCGCAGCCGCCTCATCAGGGGCCAATCGGTCACCATTCCTGGCGTTGGATCCCTGAAAGTGGTCCATTCACCATCAACAGTTGTACCGACGGATAACGGTTCATCGTTAACCCCGCCTTGTGACTACGTCGTATTCCAGGCCGTCAAGACCTCGCTCGCCGCTTAGTGCCATGTCCATGACTCTCGTAGAACAGATCGCCGAACACCTCGGCATCGATGAAGCAGGTGCCCGCAAGGCGTTGGATACGTTCGCCGGACAGATTTCCCATCTCGTTGACAAAGGAGGCACGCTTGAAATACCGGGTCTCGGGACGTTCTCGGAGCTGAATGGAGTAATTCACTTCGACCCGACGGCCGAGCTTGCGGACGCCGTCAATCATCGTTTTGCGGGTCTCGAAACACTACGCGTGACGCACGCTAACCGCGAAGTGATTGTGTCCACGGATACTGATTGGGCCGGTGAAGCCGAATCGAGCGATGCGCCGCCTCCGGAAGCTGAGCTCAGTGGCGTTGAAGAACTTGATGGTGCCGCGCTACTCGAACCGGACGAAGTCGAAGATTCCATCAACGGTGCAACCGATCCTTCGACTACTCATTTCGGCAACGAACCTGACGAACCCGTTGACGAATTCGTCGATCCCGCAGTCGAACAGGAAGAAGACGATTTGAAGTGGTCCGGTGCCTTTTCGGCATCGGAAGACGACGCCGTCGACGTCGAATTGCCAGGCAACGAGGCAGGCATTGAGGACGAATCCGAAGCGCTTGAGCGCATGGTCGAGCCACTCCCAACCAGCTCGAAAGATCAGGACTCAAGCCCCTCGATCGCACGCCTGTTCGTGCCCCTTGTCGCCGTGCTCGGGGTCATCGCCGTCTTGCTCTGGTTCCTGAATCGTTCTGACGCACCGGCCATTGCGACGACCACAACCCCTCCGCAGGCAAGCGAAACTGGTCAGAGTACCGAAACGCTGACGACCGGGTCTGAGCCATCGGAGCCCGTTGCCGGTTCGACAACCGTGTCTCCACCGCCACCTCCCTCCGAAGAATCAGTGCCGCTGTGGACTCCGGGACGAATCGACCGAAACTCTGGAGGCTACACGATCGTTGTCTCGTCGGAACCGTCTCGTGCTGAAGCCGAGGCGATTGCGAGGTCCATAGAGACACGCCTCTCCACCACCACGGATGTGTTTACAAGCTCAGTGGACGGCTCGACCCGATACCGCGTCGGCGTCGGTTCGTTTGCCTCGGCTCGGGACGCGTCGCAGGTTTTAAGCACGCGTTCGGACGAACTGCCCGAAGGAAGTTGGGTGCTTCGAATACAACCCTCAATGTAACCCGTCATTTACATGACCTTTCTCGTAACCGTCCTTCAGGACGCCAGTTCACGACTGCCGCAGGATACCTCACTCGCCGCCGTCAATCTGCCACAACAGGAGAGCATCTCGTGGCTTGGCACTTTTATGGATAGCGGCTACGTGATGATTCCCATCGTGCTTCTGTCCTTCGTTGCTGTGGCGATCTTTGTCGAGCGGCTGATGACGTTGCGCAAGTCAAAGACCGATCCCGATCTCGTTACGGAGCGAATCCGTGATTACGTTCAGGCAGGAGACATCGTCGGCGCTCGGTCCTACTGCGCGAATCAGTATTCACCGATAACCCGCATCCTGAAGCACGGGCTTGAGCGACTCGGGCGACCTATCGCTGAGATTCAGGAGGCGGTCCACGCAGCTGGGAAGCATGAGGCGTTTGAACTTGGGAAACGGGTCGACCTTCTCGCGACAATTGCGGCAGTCGCGCCAATGCTGGGGTTTCTGGGCACCGTAACCGGGATGATTAAGGCGTTCAAGGAGATTCAGAGCCTGCAAGGAAATGTGAACCCGAGCGTTCTGGCGGGAGGAATCTGGGAGGCGCTGCTGAGCACGGCCGCGGGACTTATTGTCGGCATTCTGGCGATTTTCCTCTACAACTTCCTGATTGGAAAGATCAATCGGGCCGTCCACGAAATGGAAACGTCCGCTACCGACTTCATTGACCTGCTGCAGGAACCGGCGCCGGTGCACGGCCGCTACGAAGATCGCGGCTAAATCTGATATCCTACACCGGACACAATCATGGCACTGAGCTTCTCAAATCAGAAAGAGCCCCTGTCTGCGTATAGTCTTGCAGGATTGGCCGACATCGTATTGCTCCTCCTGATCTTCTTCCTGCTGACATCAAATTTCATCCCGCAGTTTGGGATCCAGGTCAATCTGCCCCAGGCCGACGCAAGTGCGCCAATGGAATCGCAATATGTAACTGTCGTGATCACGGATGAGGGCCGCTACTACGTCGATCAACAGCCCGTCGTTGCCGACGAGTTGCTGAACTACATCCGATCGGCGTCGGAGAACAAGACGGCGCTTGTACTGAGGGCAGACCGCGATGCGACAGTTGGCCAGTTCGCGCGCGTAGCAAGCATTGCGAAGGCACTGGATCTGCGCGTGTTGATGGCGACCGAGCGAACGGGGTTGCGTCCGCAATAGCAAACGGGCGCGCACCGCGACGTTACGGCGTGTTCTGCCCGGACCGCACGAATGCGGCGTTTCCCCGGTCCGTGACTGACTCGTATTCAAATGTCAGTTCCGCAACCTTTGCGCCCGTCTGGTCAAATACGTTGACAGCGGCGAGTCGACCATCGCTGTCATAGACAAACCGTTCGATTCCCTGCTCTACAAGGTCAAATCTGTTGTAGAATCGCGGAGGAGACTGTGAACTCAACCTTCCAGAGCTATCGAAGGTCCGAGTGACGGTCAGACCAGACGCAGACTCCCCTGCCGAGACAACGTGACCGGCTGAGTCGTAACCGAAACGAAACTCCTGAAGTCCCTTTCGAATCGCCGTCAACCGATTTTCCGCGTCGTACTCCCAGGCCGTCGTTGAATACTGCAATGAACCGGGCGCCGAGGGAATCCGATACTGCGCGAGGCGGCCGCCGGATGTCTTCGAAGCAATCCGCTCCATACCATCGAATCTGACATCGACATATTTCTCACGGACCAGCAGGTCGTCATGTTGGACGACAATAGTTGTCGTGTCGCGTCCCCGATTGTCAACGATTTCGATTTGTTCGACATTCCCCTGATCGTTGCGCTTCAGCCGGTAACGCGCGTCAAGCCACGCGAATTCAATAACCTTTTCGGTCGAATCGAAAACAGCATAGGCTTCGTCGCACCGCTGGTTACGTCGTCCGTCTGAAAGACAGGCGTTCCAGCGCTGCAGGCGGCCATCCGGGAAATACGTAAACGATTGTGTTCGCCCCACGGGCAACACATCCTCGAACAGCGTTCGTGTCACTGGTGCGAACGCGACATCCGCAGGGTCCTTGACGGGCCGCCATTCGAGCAGCCGACCCATTCCGTCGAACTTCAGAAGTTCGCGCTGTATCGGTCTTCCGGTTATCGGATCGAGGAACACTGTCACCGATGGCCGCCCATTCGGGTCAAACAGCGTCTCGCTGTGATGAACGAGGTGCCTGGAACTGTCCGCCCGATCGATGCGCGTCGCCCGACGAACGATTTTCTTCAGACCGCCCCAACTACTCGCCTCCGTCCCGGAATAGTAGTTCCAGTCGACCATTCCGCGCATTGTGCGGACTTCCAGATCCCAGGTTCCAAACCAGTGCTTCTCGAAACCGGTCTGCTGCGTACCGAGGTGTCGGGTCCAATCGTACTGCCCAGATACGTCGCTGACCGTGAGGAGCGCTACAATTGCAGTTGACAGGCAACGAATGAACACAGGGGATGTCGGTGGGGTGACGCGTCGCATCGAACGAATGGCGCGCGTCATCTGGAGGAGACTTCCTAGTAGAGGAATCTCCTGATGATCGAGAGTATTTTCTGCTTCTCCCGGGCCGCCTCGTCCTCATCACGAATGACCTTGTTGCCGACCTTGACAACGGTTCCGTCCTCAAGCTGGTGAAGCCGCAGCTGATCCCAGAAAGGTTCGAACACCGCCTCGTTTGTGGCAAGCGTTGTGCCGTTCGATACCAGCATGTTGCGAACTACGGGCTGGGTCGCATCCACGAGAGCAATTGGCGTATCGGCGTCCTCGTACTCCTCCGGGCGGTAGATGAAGTAGAGTTCGAGGATGTCGGTCTTGAACGAACGCTGATCCGCCTCATATCGATACGTCACAAACATTCGGTTCGCACTCGTAATGTCCAGACCCTCGTCGATAAGAATGTCCTCAAGCTCCGTGATCGAATGGTCCGTGGCGTCGTCGGGCGAGCGCCGTACGTGAACATCCGAACGCTCTGAAACGGCAATGAGACTGTCGAGCAAGGCGCCGGTAATATGTTGCGATCGCACCGGCGTTATCGCCTGCACAGTCTGCTGCCAGCGTGACTGCCCCTGGGCGCTACCGGCGCAGAGCAACACAGGCAACAAGAGGTGCAATCTGAACTTTTTGAGCGTGTGGTTCATCGGGGTGGCAGTTGGCTACGATACAACAAATCCGAAGGTGCGGCTGGATTCGCCAAGCTGGACCGGAATCGCAGCGCCTTCGTGGTTAATTCGGACGATTCCCTCGAGTTCGATCAATACCCTATCACCGGACTGTGCATCGCGGAGTGCACGAGTAAGGACAAGTTTGTCGCCATCAAGATCGTACGTTCCGATCTTCTTGCTCGCCGTTAGTCCTTTTCGCAGGTAGACGGTCGCCTTTCCGACCTTGTATCGCGCGTCGCGCGGATACCTTCTGGCAAACTCCTGGTCCGGGACGACTGAAAATTCCAGCAAGGCACGCGCCCTCGGCAGGTTGTCACCGTTGTTGATCTTCCTGCCGGCATTCGTAACTGACAGTTCCGGACGCGGCGGATCAATAACGACAAATTGTTTGCTACCCAGAAAGACATCGCCGTTCTCGTCATCCTTGAGAAAGACCCGCACGGTCGCGTCGTTTCCTGCCGGACTGATATTCATCGATCGACCGACGCTCGTGGACTTGCCCACCTGCAACTTCAGCTCGCGGTCTTCCAGCCCCGGCACGTCGATCCTTACAGCATTCAGTGACCGCCGATACAATGCGGCCATCGATTCAGAAGTCGCGACGATATCGGGGCGTTTGACGCGAAACTTACCCTGTACCGGGAGCTCAACGGTTTGCCCGCCGACCTGAGTGAAGTTGTATGTACCAGAGTATTCGACAACTTTGTCGTTTTCACCTGGCGACAGGAGGTCACCCGTAGGCATGGTAAAAAGTGAGTCTCCTACTGCCGAAAGCTTTGCGTCACCCGAAAGCTTCTGCCCCTGACCTCCGGAGACAATCAGGAAGGTCTTGGCCTCGAACGGTTGTCCAAGAACCACGATGTCCTCGGCAACGACGATTGGTTCGATGCCTTTCACGGCATAGGTCGTCTCGTCCAGATCAAAGGTGCTGAAAGCGTACAGCAGAATCGGAAAATAGAGCGCCAGCATTACGTAGTAGCGCAACTCCTTGATTCCACCCATTCCGGCGTCTGCCATGTCAAGCGGGGCTAATTGAGTTCACGATAACAGGCGTCAGGCTGCCGATCGACCGACCGACTTGTCAGACAACCCGTTTGAGTTCGGATGCATTGTGTTGAACATCCTGAAGCGCTGGGCCAGCATTTCGAGGTCGGATCGCATTGATTCGACTGCGTGCCCGGCACTTGCCATCTCGTTGCCCAGGATCGCCATTCCCTTGCCCATTCTGTCGGCATCGCCGGCGAGATCTGCTGTCGAGACCTGTTCGAGATGTGACCGCATGCTTGCCACCGCCGCTCTTGAATGCGAGATCTCTCCAGACAATGCATTCATCTCGACACGGAAGCGATCGATGTCGGACGCAAAATGGACAAGCATCTCGTCGAGCCGTGCGTCGAGTTTCGCGTCAACTGCCTTCGCAAAGTTTGAGGGCAACGCGTCAACGCTTCCACCACCGGCCGTGGCGTGAACGGCGGGTTGCGGAGATGCGCCGAAGCTCGCCAGCAACTCCAGCAAGCCCATTGTCACGAACGCGGCCGCCTCACCGACGAATCCGACCTTCATGAAGAACTCGTAGTTGTCGATCTTCATGATTTTGAAGAAGACGCCGAGGATGGCCATCGCACCGAAGATCCCGATGAAGAATCCCAGGACCCCCTTCACTTTACCGAAGAAACCACTTTGACCTTTTGCCATTTTCTACTGATTGTTTCGGATGAACGACGGCCAGACCGTCAGGAAGATTATTGATTTCCCGTCTGAGGAAGCGTATTCGTTTCTGATCCAACAGGCTCTGCAGACACCGCGCGATCAGGGCGCGAAAGGAAGAGCTCTTCCGTGGCCTCGTCAACCGCACACCTGAAGCCCGTATAGGGCGAGCCGCTGTCCATGTCCTGTGCATCACGTACTCCAACGCCGATGTAGAACTCGTCTGAGGCCCAGGATCCCCCACGCACAACACGCCGCGACTCCGCCTCGTCGATGTGATAGGGGTTGAAATCAGACAAGACCAGGTAGGTTGCACTGTACGCATCCTCCACCCATTCGGCCACGTTTCCGCTCATATTGTAGAGGCCCCACTCATTTGCAGCGTAGGAGTTGACCGGTGCGGTGAATGCATAACCGTCTGCAGCATAGCCACCTCGACCGTTGTTGTAGTTGGCCATGTACTCGCCTAGTGAATTCCGCGCCTCGAAACCGTCCCACGGATAGATGCCGCCTTCGCGCCCTGAGCGCGCGGCATATTCCCATTCCGCTTCTGTAGGCAAACGCTGGCCCTTTGCGGCACAATAGGCTTTCGCCTGGACGTAGTTCACACCGACTACCGGATGATCCGCGTAGCGATCACCTCGGAAATAGGCCGTCCAGCTGAATCGGAATCCAGCGTCCTTCCAAATTGATGAATCCGGAAGCATCGACTGCGATGCCGCTCCTGAGAGTGAGGACAGAAAGGATCGATAGTCCGCATTGGTAACCTCGAATCGGTCAATCTTGAAAGAGGAAACCGTAATGCGTTTGAAGCCGGCCGTCTGTAGCGAAAGCGGGTCTTCGTCTGCGAGTCCCATGATGAACATTCCATCCGGCAGCGTCGACATGTCCTCATCGATCAGTGCCGGCCGCACGTTGCGAGTCCCGGGCGCAGAAGTCATCGTCTTCGGAATTTCCCGAACCGGCGCTTGCGTTGACGCTTCCGGTGTCGATTTCGAGGCGGGCAGCGGCTCGACGGCTGCCTTCTGCGACATGCTTCTGTTGCGCTGCCCGAAGACACCCTTCGGAATTTTGAAAGACACGCCGAGATTCGGAGAGATTCCGAATATCGTGCGAGCCTGCCCAACGTTGTCCCGGGCAACCGTCCACATTCCGGCGCCTTCTACGTGTACGGACCATTGCGGATCAAGCTGGTACTGCACGCCAAGCCCCGCAGGCACGACAGACCTGAAGTCATCCGACGCGAACAGCAGCCCGTATCCAGCGAAGAGGTAAGGCTCGAGCCGCAAGGATCTCAGAGGCCGAAACCGAAGTGCCGCGTCGACCGACGGTTCCGAAACAATGGTCACGCTCGACTGCAGCTCGAAACTCCTTGTCAGGAACGTCCGCGCACCGATTTGCAGCGAGGTATAATTGCCGCGCACCAATTCGACATTCGTAGCGTCATTAAAAACGCTGCCACCGTTTACGAACACGGATTGGGCGTTGGCAGAGAACGAGACGCAACAGCAGATAAACAGTGCTGCGCTTGCAGTGGTTCTAATGGACATCGTGTCGCGTTGTACGGTTTTGGTTTCCAACTGAGTCATTACTTGAAGCGGTAACCGATCATGATTGCACCCAACACGTCGTTGTTACTGCCCGAGTCTTTGCCATCCAACAAGTCGCTTGCCGAAAATCGCAGCCCAAGACGTACGTTCTCCTGAATGATTACGCCGATGGGAATTGTAAGTGCGAACTTGCTCCCTTCAGTCGCCTCGCCATCAAGCACTGCCGCGGGCGACAGTCTGGAGTACTGCGAAACGATGAGCGAAGGGCCAACGCCCAGAAAGAATCCGACGAAGGACGTCGGCGTTACCCGCGCGATCAAGTCACCGGAAATCACATTGTGAGCGCCATCGACGAACTCGCTGGTTCCTCTCAACCGGTTGTAGTGAACCTCGAGTCCCATCGCGACCGGACCGCCCAGGTGACGATCAATTCCCGCATAGGCTGACAGATGCCCGCTACCGACAAACGTCGGAAGACTGCTGGACGGATTTCCGTCCAGATCTCCAGCGTAGAGGCCGACGCCGACGCCGAAACTGAATCCGTCGACGAGTCGGGCCTGGGCTGACGCCCGAGGAACGCTCACCAGAAGAAGCGTGGACAATAATGCCAACAAGGGGGCCGTTCGCACGTTCATGCGTTGGTGGGATCGAACGATAAATTGGGAAGGATGTCGGTTCTCAGCGTTCGGACGGCCGATTCCGGGGACGGGGCACCTCTACGTGAGGACGGCACCCCTTTTCGGTATCCGCAGAAAAACGCGACACATACTACGAGAATCGGTCATCGTGACCGTCACTTTAACCCCACAGGCGACAGAGCTATCCGGAACGTGTCACGACCCTCGGCGGAAGATATTGCCGAGCCTTGATTAAGGCGTCGAACGCACCGGTTTCGCGTCAACTCTTCTCCAATACTCCGCACAAGGCGGCGGAAATTCGCACAGTATTCGATCGGGATGTTCACGGCATTTTTCCTATCAGCGGTGGCGACGCTTACCAGGGGTTAGCGCCTCTCCTCGCGTCGAGACGCGTCTACCGCTCGATATTGAATCGCTTCGCCTATGTGTGCAGTATCAAGTGTTCTACTGCCCGATAGATCAGCAATTGTCCTGCCAACCTTCAGTACGCGCTCGTAGGCTCGCGCACTCAGCCCAAGATGACGGACTGCACTCGACAGCAGCCTTGAGGCATCGGGCGTCATCTCGCAGTGTCTCCGACACAGCGCTGAGGGCATCTGCGCGTTAGAACGAACGGTCGTCATCCCCTCAAATCGGTGTTGCTGGACTTCACGGGACGCCAGCACCCTAGTACGAATCGACTGCGAGTTCTCGGCTCCGACCGTTCCAAGATCCTCGACTGCGACGGGAGCCACGTCCACTCGAATGTCGATCCGATCCATCAATGGCCCCGACAACCGACTGAGGTACCGATGGACCATTGGCGGACTGCACGTGCAAGCCCTCGATGGATGGGTTTGAAATCCGCACGGACAGGGGTTCATGCTGCCGACCAGCATGAATCGAGCAGGAAAATAGACGGACGCGTTGCTCCGACCGATCGAAATGTTGCCCTCTTCGATGGGCTGCCTTAGTGCTTCCAGAACCGATCTGCGAAACTCAGGAAGTTCGTCCAGAAAAAGGACGCCGTTGTGAGCAAGCGAGACTTCACCCGGGCGCGGTCGAATTCCACCGCCACACATTCCGGCATCCGATACCGTATGGTGCGGCGACCGAAATGGTCGGTCCCGAATCAGATCGATAATCCTGCCACTGCCACTTTCTACCTGCAATCCGTGTCGAACGCCGGCCACCGATTGAATCAAGGTCGTCTCCAGCGCCTCGTCGTCGGTGAGCGGCGGCAGCAAGCCCGGAATGCGACGTGCAAGCATCGTCTTGCCTGAACCCGGCGGACCCGACAGGAGAAGGTTGTGTCCGCCGGCAGCAGCGACCTCGACGGCTCTCTTCGCAAGTGCTTGGCCCGCCACGTCGGCCATGTCCGCCGGCATCGGAGTCCTGAGCTTGGACGTGTCGGAAGAACGAGAGAACGCCTGCAAGTCGCCGGTGAGCGCAGCTACCGCCTCGGCGAGGGATGCAACTGCAAAAACCTTTATGCCCGCAACGATAGACGCCTCCCGCCCATTCTCCGCCGGCACAATAACATTCGGTGCACCGCGATCCTGCGCAGCCAGCGTCAAGGCAAGAACGCCGTCGACCGGCCGGACCGTCCCGTCGAGCGCGAGCTCGCCCGCAACAAAGAAGCGGTCAAGTCTTTCGCTGGGCAATTCGGCCATTGATGCCGACAGCAGACCCAGAGCAATCGGAAGGTCGAGACCTGAGCTGTCCTTGCGCAGATCAGCAGGTGCCAGGTTGATCGTCACCGCACCATGAATGGTCTGCAATCCGGAGTTCGCGATCGCTGCCCAGACCCGATCGAGCGACTCGCGCACAGCTCCGTATGGGAGGCCTACGACGCGATACTTCGGCAGTCCAAAACGGATACTCGTTTCGATTTGTACAGGAACGGCCTCGATTCCTACGGTCGCCGCGCTCCAGACCTGGCTGAGCAAGTTGTTCACCGTGTTGCGTGACTCACTACTTCAAAGACACGCGGCCGCCGGTTTCGCAACCTGCACGCTAGTCACCCGGCCTCAGAATTTCAACCGAATCCCGCGCAACGAAGCCATCGCCAAAACGGCCGTCTCCAGGTCCGTTCTCAAGCTTCAAAACTCCGCGAGGACATACGGTAGCGCAGACCCCACACCCGACGCACGAAGCGCGGACGATATTCTGGCCACGCTGAGCGTACCAGCGAACATCAATTCCCATCTCACAGTACTTGGAACAATTGCCGCACGAGATGCACTGACCACCGTTCGTCGTTATTCGAAACCTGGAAAAGAAGCGCTGCTGGATGCCAAGTATCGCCGCCATCGGACAGCCGAACCGGCACCAGACTCGCGCACCCATCAGCGGATAGAAACCCACCCCGATCACGCCCGAGAAAATGGCTCCGATATAGAATCCGTAGAACTGCGTGAAGCCGCTTGAGACGCTTCCGAGCACTGCACCACCAGCCAACGTATTCAACCACAGCAGCAGCGTCGTCGCCACAATCAGAAGCAGGACGCCGTGTATCATCCAACGCTCAATCTTCCATGCGACGAGGCGTTTATCGGACAGATGGCGGAACGGATCACCTGCCGTCTCGGCAAGGCCGCCGCACCCGCATACCCATGAGCAATACCATCTCTTACCGAAGAAGTACGTTAGTATAGGAGTCGCGACAAATGTGAGAATGATACCCCACGTCAACGCAAACGCACCGAGGAAGCCTTCCTGGGTAAGTTGTTCCACGGATGACGGCCAGAGTAGATCGTAATCGAGTGGCCAGAAGTAGCTGAAGTACAGCTCCGGTTTTCTGAACAATACGAGTATCGACGGAACGATGAAGGCAAGGATGAGCTGGAAAAACATCACGCTCATCGTGCGAATGACGTGGTATCTGCTTCCTCGATAGCGCGCCATTGCTCGAATACCCATGAGGACGACAGCCAACGTGTAGAAGGTGCCGTACATGAACCACTGGTCCGCGTCCTTTCCTCTAAGCAAGTTGCTGGGCAGATCGAACAACGCCACCATCCCGCCTAGAAGGTGTGGAAACCAATACAGTATGACATAAAAGACCGTCAGAACCACGCCGAACAGCCATCCGACGATACCTCTCGAAAGCACCGAAGAGCGCACACTGTCCGAGTTGTCCGGATGTCGCCCGCTCAGCAAATGCCGGGACACGCTGAAAGCCGTAGCGATCAGCAACAGAACGACGAACAATCCAAGGAGCAGCCCACTTTGCGAATACCCGAGTCCCGCGGCCGCAAGAGCGAGTATCACGAACGAAGCAAGAAGTGTCGCCCCGGAAACGCGGCCAAATGTGTCGAGGCGATCGGTGGTCATCATGTCAGTACGCATCACGAAACGCTGGCTCGAACATTGGGATTGACCTGTTGGACACGGAATGCCTGTCTGTCCAGTCGTCGGGTGAACTCGGGGTCGAACAACGCCTGGTGGATCCGAGCCACCACGTCCTGGACCCCGTCACCGTTCTGTATCCATTCTACGCACTTCGCCTGCCTCATCCTTACTCCCAACGAGCTGAAACCAAGCACCGTATTTTTGGCCGGATCAAACACGATCCGAATCAACCGATGTCCATCAGACCACACAACGGAGTTCCTTTCGTCTGAATCGGCCGGCACACTCCCATACGTCTGGTACTCCAGTTCGAAAAACTTCGCGGAGTTGTAGAACACGTGACGATCATACGGGACCGGAACTCCCGTTAGATTACTGGCCAACGCAATGCCGTGACGGCTGGCAGCGTACCAGAGTTGTTCGATCATCTTGTGCCCGATTCCGGAGCGCTCGAATTCAACGCAATCACCTACGGCGTAAACATCGGGGACCTGCGTCTCAAAGAACTCATTAACCACGATACCGCGAGACACGGGAATGCTGTTCCGAGCGGCGAATTCCACATTTGGCCCGACGCCGATGGCGACGCCGACAAAATCTGCCTCGTAGGTTTCGCCGGATTCCGTGCGGACGCCAGAGACCGTCCGGCCGTTCCTGCTTGTCACGGCCGCAACCGTCTCTCCGAAGACAAGATTTATACCGTGCGAGCGGATCTCCCCTGCGATCAGCTCTGATTCCTCCGCGGGGAGTACAGATTCCAGATAGCGCGCTTCGCGAACAAGGAACGTAACCTGAATGCCGCGTGACACGAGCATTTCCGCCAGTTCAACACCAATGAGTCCGCCGCCGATCACGACAGCTTTGCGACCTCCCCTGGTGAGGTCCTGAATACGTTCGAGATCTCCGAGACTATAGAAGGCTGAGACTCCAACCAGGTCTTCCCCTGGAACAGACAAGCGATTGGGCCGGGAGCCGGTAGCGAGGACCAGACGATCGTAGCCAAGCGACTCGCCACCATCCAACCGGATCGTCTTGGCCGAAAAGTCCGCCGTTGAAGCTGTGTCGTATCGAAGCTGTATCCGATTCTTCTTCCAGAACCAATCCTCGTACAGCTTGATGTCGGTCAGCGTCAAAGAACCCATGTACACATACATGAGTGCCGTCCGTGCGAAAAGAAAGGGAGACTCGGATCCCACCACAATGATCTCGGAATCGCTGTTCTTTCGAACATGACGAGCGACCGTCGTACCGGCAATGCCATTTCCAATTATGACGATCTTTTCCCGCATTTCCTGAGGTGCGATTATTCAGTTCCCGTTGGAGGTCAGACGCGGGTCGAAGGTTCCGCGTGTTAGACAAACGTTACTACTGAATCCGTAGTTTATCCAAACAACGGATCGCCCGGGATCAGGGCGGTCAATGACGCCACCAGCAAACGTCACCGCGAACAATGGTCTTCGGCGTAACCGGCAACATTACGAAGCCGCAGATTTGGGAGCCGCTTCGACAACTCATCAAACGGTTCACGACAGACGGGATCGACTTTGTCGTGTCGACTTCCGTAGCAAACGGACTGGAGTTCCCTATCGCTCCGGAACGCGTGGTCGACAGCGACCGGTTCGCCAGAAAATCGGATATCGTTCTGTCGTTCGGCGGGGACGGAACGCTTCTGAATACCGTGCACGAACTCGGCTCACAAACAAAGCCGATTTTGGGCGTGAACGTGGGTAGACTTGGATTCCTTGCCAACACTGAAGTCCAGACCATGGACCGTGCGATCGACGATGTTCTGGCAGGGCGCCACGAGATCGATACGCGCACCATGCTTCGTGTGAGCGAAATGCAGGGGGACGATCTCTACGAGACCTACGCCCTCAACGAGATCGTAATCGCGCGAGCCGGGGTGGCCGGATTGATTACAATCGAGGTTGACTACAACGATGAGTTCCTGAATGCGTATTGGGCCGATGGTCTCGTCGTATCAACTCCAACCGGTTCCACGGCCTATTCGCTGTCGGCCGGAGGTCCGATTCTGACGCCGGGGTGTGGTGCGTTCGTCGTGACCCCACTTGCCGCTCATTCACTCGGGGAACGGCCAATCGTGCTGCCCGATGACGGCGTGCTGCGCATTCGTATCGGCAATGTCCCGACCAATTGCGTATATGCGGTCGACGGCAGGAGCCGTTTTATCGAAGACCCCGACACGTACCTCGAGATCGGCCGCGCGTCGAGGGAGGTGAACCTCGTCCGCCTCCCCGGACAGACGTTTGGTGAGACGCTTCGCCGCAAATTGAAGTGGGGCTCCGACAAGGAACGTTCGTGAATTGAGTCACTGTGTAGCGGAATCGGCCGGAGTGCGGTATATTATCGGGCTCGGGGCTAGCGAGATGCGCCGTCCCATCCGGTCAGGTAGCTCAGTTGGTAGAGCAATGGACTGAAAATCCATGTGTCGGGGGTTCAATTCCCTCCCTGACCACCCATCGAAAGCCTCGTCGCTCAATCGATCGTCGACAGCCACTGCCAGGGAGCGCAGTGGCTTTCCCGTTTATGCTGGTCATCGTTTATGCTGGTCATACTCTACCCGAATACCGACGCACAGTCTCCGGAATTCGCCGAGACGTGGTCGTACCTCTCTGAGTTGGAGGGCATCACCCTCCGCACGCACGTCATTCAGGGCGAGGAACAGCAGCTTACTGAAATCTACCTGCTCGGCAATACCAAGACGCTGCCGACTGAGCAAATAGCCTCGCTGCCGGCCGTCGAGCGCGTCATCCGGATTTCCGAATCATTCCGGATTCTTGGCCGACACGACGACAGCCCTCGCGCCGTCGGCTTCGACTACAAGGGCCTCCGCTTCGACCAGGACACTTTGCATGTGTTTGCCGGCTTGTGTGCCGTCGATACGCCCGAGCATGTAGCGATCATGATGCGCGCGCTGCAGGAACGAGGCCAGGTCTGTACGCGCATGGGCGCCTACAAACCCCGGACAAACCCCTACTCGTTTCAGGGCCACGGAAAGGCCTGCCTGCCGTACGTGTTTGAGCTCGCTGGCAAGTATGGAATCCGCGTCATTGCCATGGAGGTGACCCACGAAAGTCACATCGATGAAATAGCGGAGACGCTCGAAGCCACGGGTAATCCAACGGGCGTCATGTTACAAATCGGCACGCGAAATACGCAGAATTTCGAACTCCTCAAGCATGTCGGGCGCCAACATGAATTCCCGGTTCTGTTCAAGCGCGGGTTCGGAATCACACTCAGCGAGTCGCTCAACGCCGCCGAGTACCTTGCGACGGAAGGAAACGCCAATGTGATCTTCTGTCTTCGTGGAATGAAGACGTCGTTCTCGGCCCCGCACCGCAATCTTGTGGACTTCAGCCAGATCCCGGTACTGAAACGACTCACACGAATGCCTGTTTGCATCGATCCTTCCCATTCGGTGGGTACGCGACATCGCGCTCCGGACGGTTTGCTCGACATCTATCACGCAACGGCACAAGGAGTCGTGGCCGGTGCCAATATGATCCTTGTCGACTTCCACCCGGCACCGGATAAGGCACTTGTTGACGGGCCCCAGGCGCTGCTTATGAGCGAACTGGATGGTTTCCTTCAGGACGTCGAGATCGCCCGTGAGGCTTACGTCCGGCGTACCGCGCTCGCCCACCATATGGCCTAATCACGCAAGCCCGAGAGCCCTTTCTACACCGATTTGTCACGGTGGCGTCTTGCCAAAGCGGCGCCGTATGCGCTATCTTAGTTGTCTTCCCGGTCTGGTAGTTCAGTTGGTTAGAACGCCGGCCTGTCACGCCGGAGGTCGCGGGTTCGAGTCCCGTCCGGACCGCAAAAGGTCGCAGTCGTCAGGCTGCGACCTTTTCTTTTTCTGACATGTCCTTCTCAGACATTCTTTTTGCGGCATGTTCCTTTTGCGACGTGCCCGGAGATCCCGACAGACCAAAAAAGCGACGGGCACATCGAGTAACCCGATGTGCCCGCGAAGCTGCGATACACGCGCAAACGTCAGTCGACGGAAGCTACATATCGCTACCCACCTTGAACGGCGCCGTGGCCATCTGGTCGTCCCACCAGACTGCAAGCACACCGCCCGAAGCGGTAACATCCAGGAATCCGATCGTCAGTTCGTCGACGGAATTGTCGAGCTTGCTGACGGTCATCGGAACCCGGATGACGTCCTTGTCGGGCGAATACCCATAGGCTCCCCAGATACCCGGCGACCCGTCTCCGTAGTTGACCTGCGCCTGGTGGTTGGACACGATGAGCGTCCAGCCCGTCTGCGAGAGAGCTGCAAAAAGACTGTACTCTCCCGCCGGGAGCATCTTGTCGCCAAAATGAAGGGCTACTTCTGTGTTGAGCCTGGTCGATTGGTTTGCACCAAGCCTCCACACAGGCGCACCCGCGAGAACCTTCTCGCCGTAAGAGTCGCCGCTGCCAAAAATGCCGCGTCGTCCGCGCAGAATTGGTCTGCCGTAGTCAATCGCGATCCACTTGCCGTCGATCTGAGTTGCTGCTTCGCCTCGCGGCGACGCAAGTCGCTCTTGTGCCGTGGCATCTGACGAAGCCAGCAGACCCAGCGATACAACCGCGACCGCTGCCAGCAACAACTTGGTATAACTGTGCATGATTTCGATACGTTTGATGAGGAAATGGCCCGGCATAGAGTAAATCCAGCCTGCCGGAAGATCCGAAACCGACCGCAGCGTCCCACACAACGCCGGACAAACGGATGCGGCGCGCGCAGCTATCTACCTCGTGCATCTGCCAATCCGTGCCGCGGGCTCCGATAGGTTGGACCCAACTGTAACGCCTGCGTTCCCAGCAAGATCGAACGTTCAGGCAACGACCACCTTATCTTCGATAATGGCTTCGGGATTCAGATACCTCACAAAGCGATTTTCCCGGTCTACGAGTACTGCCTTGGGGGCCACGGGCTTATCGGTCAACTCAAAGGCAATAATAATTACCTCTTCTCCCTTGCCAATCAGGTGTGCGGCTGCACCATTAATGCAGATGTCTCCCGCGCCGCGCGGACCGGGTATCGCGTATGTCTCCAATCTGGCACCTGAGGTGTTGCTCACGATCAGGACTTTTTCCCAGTGCCAGATACCGGCAAGATCCATCAGATCCTCGTCGATTGTAACACTGCCGACATAGTCGACATCCGCCTCGGTTACAACGGCTTTGTGAATCTTGGAACGCATCAGTAGTCGCATCGGCCAGATAGGTCTAATCGTTGTTCGTGTAGTCCATTCACGCGATTGGAATCAAAAACGGTGCCGCGGCACGCGTCGAGGCCCCTCGCATAGCCTCAGGCCCTCAAACGGTCGTCAGGAGCATTGGTTCTGCCTCAAAAACTGCACGGAACTCCGAATTCTGTCCAATTATGTGACCTTCGTGAAGGCTTTCGATAGAACGTCCCGGGTAGTTGGGCCTATGTTGAACAGCATATCGATCACGGATGTCCCTGCTAGATGCTGCCCGAAATTCTGCTGATACGGTGGCTCGACATAGGAGCCCTGCTTCCGAAAACCCTCCGTGGAAGCGCCGGCATTCTGGCTGGGGTCATTTTGTTGGCCACTCAGCACGGTGACCGTGACGTCAAGGGCCTCTGCCACCACGAGGACCGTCGCGACGGTAAACGATGCGAGCGACTCCCAGTGTCTTCGGTATAGCGGAGCGATCGCTGGTTCATAAAACTCGAAATAGGGGCAACTTCGATAATTAAACTCGAGTGACCGCCAGTGCTTCTTGCTCCATTGCGCGTCATTATCAATTGCCAGATCGCACACCGCAAGCCGCTGACCCGTCCGACGAACCGGCACCGACAGCCAGAGGAGTCCGTCCGGCGTGCGTATTCGACATCGGTTCTGAAACGACTGCTTCCGGTAGATCGCAGT
>JAGQWL010000361.1 GCA_020437385.1 Bacteroidota bacterium | reverse complement strand
CCGTTCGACCCGAGGACCTCGGGTTTAGGCGCGCCTCAATGGCCGATGTCCGTGGAGGCGATGCCGACGACAACGCGGCAATCATCCGGTCAATTCTCAGCGGCAACCGCGGGCCCTCCCGTGACATTGTAGTCCTGAACGCCTCGTATGCGCTCGTGGCCTCCGGTCGATATTCGACGCCCGCAGACGGACGCGCCGCGGCAGAAGAGAGCATCGATTCCGGTTCGGCCGCGGCGGCGCTCGAAAGACTGATCCACGTCTCGGGCAGGTTCGCATCAGACTGAATTCGCCATGACGATATTGGACACAATCGTTGCTGACACGATTGCTCTGACGCGATCCCGAAAGACGGCACTCCCCGCCTCAACTCTTCGAACGTTGCCATGTTATGAGGAGGACCGCCGACCGTTTGCCGCCGCACTGGCGGCAACCGACTTTCGGATCATCGCCGAAATCAAGAAGCGATCGCCGTCGGCGGGTACCCTGCGATCAGATCTCGACGTCGCGACCATCGCACGCGGATATTCGGATGCGGGAGCTGCCGCAATCTCAGTGCTTACAGAACCGTTCCATTTTCACGGTGAGATATCCTACCTCCATTCGGCGCGTACCGCGTCGTCGGTGCCGATACTACGTAAAGACTTTGTCGTTGACCCGTACCAGGTTCTTGAGGCCAGGGCCTTCGGTGCAGACGCCGTGCTACTGATTGCTACAATTCTTTCCCCCGCTCAGATCGACGAGCTCGTGCACGTGTGTGCCGAGGAACAACTCGGCGTACTCCTGGAGGTTTATTCGGCGGACGAACTGAACAAGTTCGATCACCACAAGGTCCAGGTGATCGGCGCCAACAACCGAGACCTTACTACTTTTGAGGTTGACACCACGCGCTGTGTCACGATTCTGCAGGAGTTGCCCCAGGACATTGTCAAGGTTGCGGAAAGTGGATTGAGATCACCGGCGGATATCGCCGCTCTCCAGCACAGCGGAATGCATGCCTTTCTTGTGGGTGAGCGATTCATGCGGGATGCCGAACCGTGGAGCACATTGCGAAACTGGATGACGGAACTTACTAAAGGCGTGGAGCCCTCATGACCAGAATCAAGATTTGCGGCGTCACGTCGTTGGCTGATGCCAGATACGCAGCAGGAGCGGGTGCCGACTTTGTCGGATTCGTTCACGACAAGACGAGTCCACGCTATATCGAGCCGTCTTTTGCAAAGGAGATTATCAATTGGCTATACGGTCCTGAGCCTGTCGGCGTATTCGTTGATGAAGATCCGGAGCGCATTAACGAAATCGCCGATCAGACCGGACTGAGACTCGCCCAGCTTCACGGAAGGGAGACACCAGCCGCTTGCGCGAAGATTCGAGTGCCCGTAATCAAGGCGTTTCGGTTCCATCCCGACGAGACCGTTTCGGATCTGTCGGCTCGAATTCGAGCCTTTGACGGCGCGGTGCAATACGTCCTGATCGATTCGTTCTCTCCGGATCGCGTTGGCGGGACCGGCGTCACGAACCGGTTCGAGGACATCGCGATGCTGGATACGAACCTGCCGATGTTTGTTGCGGGCGGTCTTACACCTGAAAACGTCCGTCGAGTATCCGAGCTTACGAAACCCTTCGCGGTCGACGTGTCGAGTGGTGTCGAAACCTCACCTGGCGTGAAGGATTACGATCGCATCGACTCTTTCGTATCTGCGCTTCGCCCCACCGTTTCAAGCAATCCCAACGATGAAGATATACGCTGACCACCTTGAGGAAACGGGCCATTTCGGTCAGTATGGAGGACGTTTTATACCCGAGATCCTCTTGCCTGCAGTTGAAGAACTCGCACAGGCATTTGGTGAGGCTATGGCTGACTCGCGGTTCACCGACCAACTCGATCTTCTACTTCGGACGTATGTAGGTCGTCCCACGCCGCTGACGTATGCGGCGCGCCTGTCCGCCCGTCTCGGACTCCGCCTCTATCTAAAGCGGGAAGATCTCTGCCACACGGGTGCCCACAAGATCAACAATGCGCTCGGACAGGCGTTGCTGGCCAGGAGAATGGGAAAGTCGCGCATCATCGCCGAGACCGGCGCAGGCCAACACGGCGTAGCGACAGCTACCGTGTGTGCCCTGTTCGGCCTGGACTGTGTTGTCTATATGGGCGAGGAGGATGTCAGTCGACAGCATCTGAATGTCCAACGAATGAAGTTACTCGGAGCCGAGGTACGTCCCGTTACAAGCGGCAGTCGGACGCTGAAGGACGCGACGAACGAGGCGATCCGCGATTGGGTTACGAACGTTGGGTCGACACATTACATAATCGGATCGGTAGTCGGTCCGCACCCTTATCCGGCGATGGTTCGCGAATTTCATCGCGTCATTGGCCTGGAAACGCGGCAGCAGCTCGTTGAGCACGGATTGCCTTCCGAACCCGACGCAATCGTGGCCTGCGTTGGTGGAGGCTCAAATGCCATCGGAATCTTCGCGCCATTTCTCAACGCCAACTCAGTAGACCTCCACGGCGTCGAGGCCGCGGGGAGCGGCCTGGATCGGGAGCACGCTGCAACGCTGTCCCTTGGATCGCCGGGCGTCCTCCATGGCGCCCTCAGCTACCTACTCCAGGATGATCAGGGTCAGGTTCGTGAGGCGCATTCAATATCAGCGGGACTCGACTATCCTGGCGTGGGCCCGCAGCACGCCTACCTCAAAGACACTGGCCGCGTGAACTACCATGCCGTCACAGACGATGAAGCGGTCGCCGGAGTCCGACTCCTCGCCGAGACTGAGGGCATCATCCCCGCACTTGAGACAGCTCATGCGATCGCGCTGCTTCCCAGGCTGGCAGAGCAGTATTCCGGACAGACCATTGTTCTCAGCTGTTCGGGCCGGGGCGACAAGGACATGGCAACAATAGCAAGCACACTCTTCGGGTAAGCGGATGTCATCTCTATCGGAAGCAATTGCACTCGCCCGATCCGAAGGACGAAAGGCGACCGGCCTTTTTGTCACGGCAGGATTCCCTGACGCGGATTCCACGGACGCCGTGCTCGACGCCTTGGTCGCCGGCGGCGCGGACTTTATCGAACTTGGAATGCCCTTCAGCGATCCGTTGGCGGAGGGTCCTCCGATTCAGCGGTCGAGCGAGCGCGCCCTTCGGCACGGCGCCACCATGTCTGCGACTCTTGATACGGCTCTGAGATTCAGGTCCCGTCACGCCACCCCACTGGTACTGATGGGTTACTACAATCCGGTTCTCCAGTATGGGCTGGGCAACTTTTGCACGGATGCGAGGTCTTCTGGAGTAGACGGCCTGATCATTCCCGACCTGCCCCCGGAGGAGGCAAAACCACTTGCAGACGCAGCAGCGGCAACTGGATTGGACATGATATTCCTGATTGCGCCCAACACATCAGACGAACGAGTCGCGACCATCGATGAACTCTCGTCGGGATTCGTTTATGCCGTCTCGGTGACCGGCGTAACCGGCGGCCAACTTTCCAATTTCGAGTCAACGGAGGCATATCTCAGCAGAGTGTCCGCCGTTGTGAAGAAGAACGCTGTGTTGGTGGGATTTGGAATACGCTCGCACGAAGATGCGGTGCGTCTCACAAAACATACCGATGGCTTTATCGTTGGATCAGCGTTGGTATCACTGGTAGAAGAACTCTGGGACGCACCGATGTCGGTTTCCGAGCGCTCTTCCGCAATAGCCAAAATGGTCGCAGACCTTCGTGTCGGGCATTGACCGGACCATTGACAGCGCCGTTCGACACGCTCGAGGTCCGCATCTCGGTATCCGCAACGTGGTTGGACGGTCTCGACAACAGCCTCTTTTGCGACACGTGCTACCGACCCTGCTCTTAACTGTGTAGACTAACGTCATGAAAACTCTGCGGCTTCGCGACATCATCGCTCGATCACCCCTGGCCCTTCTCGCGGTTACACTTGTCGCCGGATGCCAGGGCGTTGATCTCACTCCTACCGCAAGCGGGCCCGACGAAGACGTTTACGTTGTAGCCGACTCGTCCAGTTGGAATGGTATCGTTGGAGATGCACTACGCTCGGAAATCGGCGGATTCGTGCAGACCCTTCCGACACCTGAGCGGGCATACAAACTCATCCATCGCCCGTTGATTACGGAACGGGATCTGCGCGACCTGAAAAAGAAGAAGAACGTCATTTTCGTTGGTGCACTATCGGACTCGTCTACCGAATCAACCTTTCTTCGCGGCGCCTTCTCGGCGGAAGCACTTGCTGCCGTACGTAACGGAGGCGGTGCGGTCGTGCCAAGGGACGACCCATGGCGTCGATACCAGAAGGTATTCTATGTCGCAGCTGAAACGCCCGAGTTGGTTGCCGAAACGATTGAGCAAAACGGACAGGACATGCTTGACGCACTCAACGAAGTCAGCCGCACGAGATTGCGCAAGGACATGTTTGAGAAAGCCAGGCAGTTCGATATCGAGGAAAAGATCCTCGACGAACACGGGTTCCGCGTACAGATTCAACACGACTATCAGATTGCTATCGACACAACCGACTTCATCTGGCTTCGACGCATTATTTCTTCCGACTCCTGGCGCTCCCTCTTTGTTTACTACATAGATGGCGCGGACCCCTCCCACATCTCCGCCGATTGGGTCATCGCGAAGCGCGATTCGTTGGCACGCCTCTACCTGCAGGGTAACGCCGGCGGCTGGGTGGAAGTCGACCAGCGACGACCGATGGAGTTCAAGACGATCGACTTCCTTGATCGCTACGGATTGGAGACACGCGGCTTATGGCAGATGGTTGGACCTGATGAATCCGGCGACCGTGTGGTGCAGTATGGCGCCGGGGGCCCTTTTCTGTCGTACACTTTCTACGATCAGGATTCCGGACGCATCTATATCATTGACGGGATGGTCTTCGCGCCAGGATTCTCAAAACGGGATTTCCTGCGGCAGCTTGAAGTGATCGCGTACACCTTCAAGAGCAAGCGCGAGGCCCAGAAAAGCGAGACGGCAAACGCGACTGCGGCACTTGTTATGGGCGCGGTTCGATGAGCCCACGCGTACGCCATTGGTTTGCCGGATCGGCAGTGATCGCAGGAATTATCGCGTCTGGCTGCTCGGGGTTTGGCGGATCCGAGCAGGGCATGTCTGACAGCACGTTCGTCGAAGTCCTTGTGGACCTTCACCTCGCGCAAGCCCGTCTGGATCAAGGCTTGCAGACCGACTCGACGCTTCGATCGACCGTCCTGCAAAAGCACAAAGTCAGCGAAGAACGACTGGACGCGAAAGTTCAGTCGCTAATCGACGACCGTGAGCGATATCTCGACCTCTACGGCAAGGTTATCGACCGGCTTTCAGAGGAACAGGAAGGGATCCGTTAGTTTCCGTAGCGCATCATGCGGGCTCTGACGGTTCAGCAGACGTCTTCCGCGAGGTGTGATTTCCACACCGGAAAGATCATCTGCGAACTTCAGAATACCCTCTCTTACCAGATTTGATGTGGTTCGCGCGGCACTATCGGCTGATGCGTGCCAGTCCGCAACGTGAGGGGCATGCCCGGCGCTCCGTCTTCGGCACTGATCGCAATTGTCGCAAGGACCCTTGAACGCCTCACCGAAATAGTTGAGAATGTAGCGACGTCGGCACGTGCCGCTCTCGGCGTATCGAAGCAGATCACGAAACTGTCGTGCCGCAATATTGAGCGAAGATGAGCGTGACGAGCTGAATCCGGAGGCAATGAGCTTCTTCCGGACTATGATATCCGCATTCTGGTAAAGCAGCCTGGCGAACGAGGGTTGACCATCCCGACCCGCCCGTCCGGCCTCCTGGTAGTACGCCGACAGGTTTGCCGGCAGACCAATGTGAATGACGTTTCTGACATCGGGCTTGTCGATACCCATCCCAAACGCATTTGTCGCCACCATCACGCGGGAGCGATTCGAGAGCCATTCGATCTGAGCGCGATCACGCTCCTCGCGACCCATGCCGCCGTGGTAGTACGACGCAGGTACGTGCTCAGAAGCAAGCCATTCGGCCCACCATTCGACTGAGCGTCGCGTCATGCAGTAGATGATCGTCGCGCCCGCCCGCCGCGACAGAACCCGTCGCACGTCGGCGGTGAACGCGGCCACGTGCGAAACGGACCAGAATATATTGGGGCGGTCGTATCCGGTCACAATGAGTTTCGGCGACCGGAGTTTCAGGACCTTGCGCACCTCGCGTCTCACGGAAGGCGTTGCGGTGGCTGTCAGTGCCACACGTGGAATCCGATCATCGATGTTTGACACGATGTGTCGGTACGCGGGCCGGAATCGTCGCCCCCACTCCGCTATGCAATGCGCTTCGTCCACTGCAACGAACGCGAAGTCGATGTTCGACGCGAGATCCGAAAACCGACTCGTCTGCAGCAGTTCGGGAGAAACGTAGACGAACCGATACGCGCCGTCGCGTGCCTTCTGCCACAGGGCTGTTCGCTGAGATGGACGCAGGCTGCTGTTAAGTGCAACCGCGGCGATCCCCCGAGCCCTCAGACCATCCACCTGATCCCTCATCAGTGCGATAAGCGGTGACACAACCAGGACTGGACGGCTGTCCATCAAACCAGGAATCTGATAGCAAACAGACTTGCCAGTCCCCGTAGGCAGGATGGCCATGACGTCCCGGCGACAAAGAACAGCGTTAACAACATCCCACTGGCCCTGCCGAAAGCTCTTGTGTCCCCAGTATCTGGTCAGGACTCCGACCGCCCGGTCGAATCGAGTTTTCTCGGCCGACTCGTCGTGTTCTTCGAAGTCGATCAGCGTTCCGGTCATGGTCCACAGTTCTGTCGTAAATTCGGTTGTGCCCCGACGAAAGCCGTCCGCGCGCGCAGGTCATGCCCGACAGCAGCCAACATCGTTATTTCACGCTTTAACGCAGGCCCTTCGTGCCCCAGCCCCGCGTCTCGATCATCATAGTCACCTGGAACGGCCTTCCGCTACTGCAACAATGCCTTCCATCGGTTCTGGCAACCAAGTATGACAATTTTGAAGTGGTTGTTGTCGACAATGGGTCAGAGGATGGAACGCTCGAGTGGCTTGAGAGCGTGCCCGATGTGAGAGTCCTCGCTCAGAGTGAGAACCTCGGCTTCTGTGGCGGAAACAACGTTGCTATTCGGGAGACATCCTCCGAGTTCGTGGTCCTCCTCAATAACGACGTCGCGGTTTCCAGCGACTGGCTGACACACCTTGTGTCATCGGTATCAAGGGATCCGAGCATCGGCGCGATGCAGCCGAAGATTCGGAGCTACCGCGACCAATCCAGATTCGAGTATGCCGGAGCCTGTGGCGGCCACCTCGACACGTATGGGTATCCGTTTGCTCGCGGACGCATCTTCAGTACCGTCGAAGAAGATGATGGACAATACGACACATCGGAAGATGTCTTCTGGGCATCTGGGGCAGCATTGCTTCTCCGACGAAGTGCAATTGACGAGACGGGACTTCTGGATGAGCGTTTGTTCATGCACATGGAGGAAATCGACCTGTGCTGGCGCCTTCAACATCGAGGTTGGCGAGTCGTCGTCGAACCATCAAGTGTGGTTTTCCACATTGGCGGTGCATCGCTCTCCCACGCAAATCCGCGAAAGGTCTATCTCAATTTCCGCAATTCACTCCTTCTCTTATACAAGCACACCTCACGGCGCCGTTGGCCGGCATTGATCGCACGGCGCTTTGCATTTGATTGTCTTGCCATGATTCGCGCAATCGTCCTGCTGCGTCCACGCGAGTCGGCCGCGATCCTTCGCGCCTTCCTCGATGCTCACAGAATGAAATCTGCGTTTGAGCCCGAGCGTCCGTCGAGCGATGACGCGACGCTTCCCTCTTTCGGCGGCAGCATCGTTCTGGAGTACTTCCTGCTCCAGCGGAAGACGTTCGATAAACTTGACAAGTCCCGCTTCCGGACACGACGATAGTCTACGCAGTGGTGTCCTGCCGTCCGCGCCGGCCCGTCGCACGAAGCGCAACGCCGACGCTCAGCAACAGAATGCCCGTCCCCGCGAATGACAGAAGGGACGGCACCTCCGAAAAGAGGATCCATGCGTAGAGCGTTGCACCAACCGGCTCCATAAGTCCGAATAAACCAAGAAGTGTCGGCGACAGATACTTAACGGCGTAGTTGAACGAGCCATGTCCGACTATCTGCGGCCCCAGTCCCATCACAAGACACAGCAGATAGATCCTGGGTTCGAAGCCGAGGATCGGGGAGCCATCGATCCACAGCACGCAGGCACTCGTCAGTGCAACGACCAGATATAGAGGTCCGACGTAGCCGAGCCACGACACCTTCTGACGCACGACCCGGCCAATCACGAAATAAACACTGAAGAAACAGGCCGCAGAAAGCGCGAGCGTGTTGCCAAGAACAGGATTACTCACGCTCATCTCGGCGTCGCGGTCACCGATCCCGAGCAGCACAGCGCCGGCAACTCCGCCAATGATCGAGAGGATTACGACGCGCGACAGGCGTTCCTTAAGAAACACGTAGCTGAGGATCGCAAGTACGATCGGACTGCTGGCAACAAGAACAGACGCGCTCGAAACCGACGTGAAATACAGTGCCTTTATCCAGAAAATAAAATGGAGTGCGAGCAGGATACCGGCCACCGTAATCAGGAGCCAGTCACGCCAATTGAAACCCGCGAGCTCAGCTCTCCGACGAACGAGGGCTACAGGAAACACCACGAGTGCGGCAAAGACTGTCCGCATACCTGCAATCGACAACGCTGGCGCGTCCGAAGCCAACCTGACCAGAATCGGACTGACGGAGAAAAGAAATACGGCGAGTGCGACAAGCGGGTAAACGCTCCACGGTGTTGACGCCCGTGCATTGTCGTCCGTTGCCATCTTCTACGGACGCAGTCGGTCCATGGACTTTACCAGCTCGGCATCGCGGCGAATCGCCCGCCTGGCCAGCCCGAAAAGGATATACGCAATCGCCGGTAGCACAAGTGCTGACAGGTGATACACGTCGCGGGTCCAGGTTTCGACTCCGGGCCGCGCACCGTACAGGATTGTCGTCGCAACCACAACGAGCAGTAGGAGAAGTACCGCAACCTGCGCATAGAACGTCGTGGTGCTCTGCCGCTTCCTGTTGCCGTAGCCGAATATGGCAACGACTCCAAGCACCGCCGCGACGACCGACAGTCCAAGCCGGATCCACGGAAACCAGTTCTGCGCGGTGGAATCGACGGCAAGGTTACCGAGCATCAGTGGAAGCGTAACAATGACGCTGCCAAGAGCGAGATACGCTGTTTGTATTCGCTGGATCATGTCAGGCTTTCAGTGAGGCAACTCGTGACGAAATTCGATCGGAAAGATAAGCGGCAAACTCGTCGGTCGAACTCGTTCCACCGACGTCTGCCGTGAGCGTTCGTCCCTCCTGATAAACTGAGACAAGTTCGCTCGCTACCACATCTGCGATCGCGTGTTCGCCGAGGTGACGCAGCATCATCTCCCCTGTGCGGATTAGCGCGGTCGGGTTGGCTTTGTTCTGGCCGGCAATGTCTGGCGCACTGCCATGAACTGCCTCGAATATCGCGTATTCCGAACCAATATTCGCTCCCGCAACCACGCCGAGTCCACCGACAAGACCCGCGCACAGATCACTGAGAATATCTCCGAACAAGTTTGTGGTCACGATGCAATCATATCGTTCGGGATACATGACCAGTTGCATGGACATGTTGTCAATGATACGATCGTTGACCTCGATCTCCGGGTAACGCGCAGCAACCTCGCGGCCGATATCGAGAAACATCGCACCCGCCTGCTTAAGGATATTGGCCTTGTGAACAAGTGTGATCTTTTGCCTGCCGGTCCGGCGGGCATAATCAAAGGCGAACTCGATAATGCGTCGGCATCCGGTACGCGTGATCCTTGAAATCGTGTCCGCAATCTCAAGTCGCTCGTCAAAGTTCTCAATCCCCGAGTACAGTCCTTCCGTGTTCTCCCGGAAGATGATCAGGTCGACGTTCTCAAAAGGGGTCTTGATGCCGGGCAGCGTCAGGCACGGCCGAACGTTGGCAAAAAGATCGAGCCGCTGTCTCAGTCCAACGTTGACGCTTTTGAAGCCCTTCCCAACCGGCGTTGTGACAGGGCCCTTGAGGGCAACCTTGTTTCTTCGGACGGAATCAAGAACCATCTCCGGCAACGGCGTTCCGTACTCCTCCACGGCAGCCGCACCAATCGTTTCCTGACGGTCCCACACAAACTTCAATCCGGTGGACTCCAGAACGCTTACCGTGGCCTCAACCACTTCCGGACCGATTCCATCGCCCGGAATCAACGTAACATTGTATACCATCTTCACCGATTTCGGTTATGAGGAAGCATTTCGGCTATGAGGACGCAGCCGAGTGAATCGGACGTCGCGACGGGTAGGAATAAAACAAAAAAGCCCTGTTCCTGGCAGGGCTTTCTCGTGAAAAACGTGGTCAGGTCAACGACTAGTTGACCAGGCGTTTCGTCGAATAGTTGATACGAAGCGTACCACCTTCGCGCAGCTCGTGCTCGACATCCTGGACGATGCCCATTTCAGACGACTCGTCTACACGCAACGAGACGATAAGCTTCGGCTGTTCGACAAGTTTGCGATACATGATCGTTCGGATGCCCGTCACGTCAGGGATCAGGGCATCATCAATCTGCACAGCTGTGGGTCCAAGTTTGAAGTCACCCAGTTTCTCCGGCCCGATCCAGATATACGAGACCAGTCGCTTCTGGTCGATCTTCGTCAGCGCCTCGGCCTTCGGAAGCTGAGTCCGGACGCGGACTTCATTTTCACGAAGCACGGTGGTGACCATGAAGAAGATCAGGAGCATGAAGATGATATCCGGCAGCGAAGCTGTTGGAATCTCCTGATTCGTTTTAGTCTTTTTCTTAAACGTTGCCATTTAGTCGGGCCTGACGCTTAACAGCCTCAGAGTCTATGCTGGTAGGTAGAGAGGGCCGCGATCACTGTGGATCCGGCTCTGCGATCGAGATGGCCGCAGGAAACTTCTTACGGATCTCGTTCGTCGCCTCCGGAGCCAGGGCATCGACGTACGTCTTGTAGTCCGTATACCCGAGTTTTCGCGCTTCGGAATCCCAAATTTCGAAGTAGGCCATCCACGTCCGGTCGAGAACCGCGATGTACGCCCGGTACGGCGTCTGACGCGCGTTCTTAATGGAGATGAGTGCCTTTGTCGGACTGTCCGAGTAGTTCGGATCAGCCCCCATATTGAGGACGTGCTTCTTTACCTCCTCCTTGACCATATCCACGGACGCCGGCTTGTCCTCCATCAGGAGCTGGCCTTGTTCGTTGACCAGGATCTTGAGCATGTTTCGCTCAAGGACCGGTGGAGGATTCTGCTCTTCGTCCAGGGGCGGAGGCAGCACCATCCCGATCCCGGTGTCCACGTCGATAACCGTTGTGACGAGGAAGAAGATCAAGAGCAGGAACGCTATGTCAGCCATCGACGATGTCGGAATTTCCGACATCCTACGCGGCTTCTTCTTCATTGCTGGCATTACGATCGATGTTTAATCTGACGCAGCTCGATTCCGATCTGACTGCGCGTGACGTTGCCAAAAGTCTGATGGTCCCGTCGCGGAACCACGAGCTTAGCTGAACAACCCCTTCACACTTGACAGTGTCATGGACAGGATTGTTCCAGCCAGTGTTATCAGGATCGTGTAGACGCCTGCACGCGGCCAATCCTGAAGCACGAAGCCGAGAACCACTAGAATGATCAGCGGAACGGCGATGGCACCCATCGTTACTGGACTGATCTTACCGTGCGTAAGACTGCGCAGCCCGAAGACCAACATAACGAGGAGCGTCAGGCTGATAACCCCGAGTACAACAGGGACGGCGATTTCAATAATACCCATCTGAGATACGCTTCTGTTGACTGCGGATGCGCATTCACGCACCCGCAGCCATGATTCGGGTAACGCTTATTTGGACGGAGCGCGCAGCATTTCAAGAGAGTCGATCAGTTCGATAGACGCCTCTTCCATGTCCACAACAATGCGATCGATTTTCGATACGATGTAGTTGTAGAAGAACTGCAGGATGATAGCCGTAACGAGACCGAACACCGTCGTGAGGAGCGCGACCTTGATACCGCCGGCCACAAGGCTCGGTGAGATGTCACCCGCCTCTTCAATAGCGTCGAAGGCTTCGACCATCCCCCAAACCGTTCCGAGGAAGCCGAACATCGGGGCCAGCGAGATGAAGAGCGAAAGCCAGACCAGCCCGCGTTCCAGGAAGCTCATTTCGATTGAGCCGTACGCGACAACAGCCTTTTCGACAGCTTCTGTTCCTTCGTCGTGCCGAAGAAGACCGGCCTGAAAAACAGACGCAACCGGGCCACGCGTGTTCGCGCAAACTTCCTCTGCCGCCGAGATGCCACCGTCTTCCAGCGACTGCTTCACCTTGACAAGAAACTTGCGAGTGTTGATGTCGGCGCGATTGAGCGTGATGATTCGCTCGAAAGCGATCGCGAGACCAACGATGAGGGTAACCAGGATCGGCCACATAAAGCCCCCGTCATTACCCTCGTTAAACTTTTCTACCAGGACGTTGATGATGCCGCCGTCGGTCGCTTCCTGCGGTAGAAACATGAGCAAGCTATACAGCCCCATGGATGATACCTCTCCAGAGTGGAACAAGAAATTTGGGATCAAGCAGGATACGACTGTCGCCGCAATCTGCGCATTCCTATCGTGACAAAGATGCCTATCGTGACAAAGATACACTCCGTACAGCCTTCATGGCCTCTGGTCTCACACATGCGAGACACCTCTTGGCGGCTGATCCTGCCGTTGGGCCGACAAACAGCCCACGAGGTCGATTGTGGCCCGAATAATATCCAATATCGCCCGGTTTGTCAACGAGAGTGCCACGTATTGCATGGAACCCTCGATATCGACAAGCGAGTCACGACGAAGTTGCCGCAGATGGCTGAGGTCGACTATTCTTCACAAAGAAAACGGCCCCGCATCCAGATCAGACGCGGGGCCGTTTCAATAGAGATACCGGACGCCAATCAGTTCATTACAGCCATATTTTCGGCCTCATTCCAGAGTCCGTTGGCAACCTGAAGGACGCTGTCCATCTCATCGTATATCGGATACCAGTAGCTCCGATCATAGATCCGCGTGGCAATGCGTCCCTTCATGACTACCGCAAGAAGATGCCGATCAGCGGCAACATCCCCAGTTGTGAAACGCAGGCCCTCGGCCGGCTTCGCTACCGTCCGTTCGCCGGCCGTAACAGTGAGATCATACTTGGATTCGGCAAACTCGAGAAGCTCGTCAATGAGCGCATCCGGGATGTCGAAAGACGCTACAAATTCGTCAGCGTGGTCCTTCCAGCGCTCCTTGAATTCGGGTCCTTTCCGGTCCAGCCAATCTCTCACGAACGTGGTCGCGATCTGGCGACCGACGATCGCCTGCATGAAGTAGGACAGTGTGTCCGGCTCAACGATGTAGTCCGGCAGAATCCCACCGCCGCCAAGTACCACACGACCACCGTCCGTATGGTACTTGAGCGAGTCCGGTGCATGGTCGATCAGTTCCGCGAGCGTCGTGTGCGAGTCTTCAACCTGCAGGTCGTGCTTGCCCTCGTAGTAGCCTTCCCGGTCACCGGACTGGTACGGCGTCTGTATCAGTCTGCCTGACGGCGTGTAGTAGCGTGAGATCGTGACGCGCAACGCACTCCCGTCGTTGAGTTTGTACTGCTTCTGAACAAGACCTTTACCAAAAGTCCGCCGCCCGACGATCACAGCTCGGTCGTGGTCCTGAAGCGCACCAGCGACAATTTCCGTTGCCGACGCAGAATTCTCATCGACCAGGACGATGAGCGGTTGCGTCTCGAACACACCTCCACCTCGGGCATTGTGTGTTTCCCGGGTCTCCGGCAACCGACCTTTCGCAGATACAATCAATTCGCCTGCCGGCAAGAAGTCGTCGGCAATATAGACGGCCTGATCCATGTAGCCGCCGACGTTGCCCCGCATGTCAAAGACCAATCGCTTCATTCCCTTTTGCTGAAGACCTGCAAGGGCATCCCGGAACTCCTGGTGGCTCGTTCGGGCGAATCGGTTCAAGCGAATGTATCCGGTCTCGTCATCAAGCATGTAGGAGGCGTCGAGGGTGTACAGCGGAATTTTGTCCCGACGGATGGTAAACGGCAGCAGGTCCGCATACCCTGGTCGGCGAACCGTGACATTCACGGTTGTTCCCTTCGGCCCCTTCAAGCGCTGCTTCACCTCCTCGCTATCAATACCAATTGAAGTCGAATCATTGATCTCGATAATTCGATCTCCCGAAAGGATGCCGACATCGTCGCTCGGACCCCCAGGGATCGGATTCAGGACTGCAAGCGTATCCTGTTGCTCCGGCCCCGGAATCAATTCGTATGAGATGCCGATTCCTTCGTAACCAGCGTCAAACTCTTCATTAACCGCCTTCATCCGCTCGGGATCGATGTAGACGGAGTGTGGGTCGAGTTGAACGAGCATCGCTCGGATCGCCGCTTCGGTAAGCTCCGATGCGTCGACATCTTCCACGTACCGCTGTGTGATCATGAGGTAGGCGTCCTCAAGCTTCTTGAGCGAACGCATGTCATCGCCGCTGGAAAAGAGCGGTCCGACGCGCATACCCAACACAATTCCGGCCGTAGCAATGCCGACGCCCGTAAACATGAAGCTTCTCAGTTTCATTCGCTTTCCTCAATCCGTTTAGATCGCCTGTATTTCGTTATCGGCTCGACAATCAGAATCCACAAGAACCATTCCGGCGGAGGGCTCTACTGCTGGGGTTAATGACGTTGGGGATGGACGGTTTACGGCCCGTAGCGACTTCCGGTTTCGTTGAACCGCCCATCGGAATCCATTTAGGGGCTTGCGCCCTGCGATGAACCACTCAACCATGAACCTCGCAACCGTGAATCTCGCAACCTGGAACCTCTCAGACCACAGCCGTCCGTGGCTGCAGCATTGCGTGATCAGCCCCGCATCGAGAGGCAACACGGCTATTTGCGTATTTTAGGCAAACGCCTGGACTCACGCATCACTTGAGCGACAAACGTGCGCCGCATCCTGATTAGTGTACTGTCAGCAATTTTCGCCCTTGGCGCATTTGCGGCGTTCGTATGGTACTTCGCGTATCGGCTGGACCCGTCGCCACCGCGAACGGCTACTGTGTTGAACCTGACTCAGCCGGCTGAAGTGAACTGGATTCCGGACGGCGCTGTCTCGATCACGGCACACGACACGCTCGACGCGGTGGCCGCAATCGGCTATGCCAGTCTGACTCGGAACCCCTGGGCAACGCTCCTCCTGCGCCAGGCGGCGTTAGGCAAACTGGGCGAGTGGTTCGGAAAAGATGCCCTCGAGCTCGACATCGCAACGCGGATGCTGCTGATCAGTCGGGACGCCGAGCGCGACTACTCATCGCTCGACGCTCGTTCCAAATCCGTGCTGGCTGCCTACGCTGAAGGTGTCAACGCAGCAATGAACGACAACGCGCTCCGCAACAGCAATCTCGTCTTGCTGCAGATCGACGACGTTGACGAGTGGGCTCCGTGGCACTCAATCGCAATCGAACGGTTGTTCGCCTGGCTCGCTACATCAATAGAGCGCGAGCCCGCGACCGACTCGACCCCGCTTCCTCTCGATTTGACGCGTCTGATCGATGCCACCGATAAACTCAAGGCGTGGCTCAGCGTTGACGGACTTGAGAATAGCGCTGCGTGGGCGATCCGTCGAAACGACGTCACACAGATGTTCGACAGAATCGTTTACGGGTCGTCCATCGAGTCCTACTTTCACGAGTTCTCGCTCGAAATCAACGATAGCGAGGCTTTCGCGTGTATGGCTCTGACGGGCACACCCTATCTGATTTCGGGGCGAAGTACTGCAGTTTCGTGGGTTGTTTTACCCCATCAGAAGGCGACCGTACGAAGCGAGGGCCGGATGCCCACATCGACGGAGAGGTCTCGACTGAGATTTGGTGATGGCTCCGAACAGCTGATCGAATTTCAGATGTCCGACGGACGGCTCGTCTTTCCCGTTGACTCGGTTTCAAGTGTCGCGCTGTCGTGGCCCGGACTGTCCCATCCTACAGACGCGTCCGCATGGATCGCGCTTCTTGATGGACGCGAGCCCGACTTCAAACTTCTGGACGGAACCCGTCTGGCTGTGCAGCGATCCGGCGCGTGGACGGTTGCGGGCCCTCCGTCTGCGATTCGGCGAATCAACAGCGGTGTTTACGTCAGCCACTCTCGCTGGGCTCGGTTTCCGGCAGAGCGACTTGCTGCCTGGATGGAGAACGAAAATGCCGTCGATGCGGGCCTGCTGAAGCAAGACACGTTCAGCCCGTGGGCAACCCGCCTGCTTCCGCAGCTTCTTCTTATTGTTTCCCGCACGGATGAGAATCCAGAATACGAGGAAGCTATCGACTACTTGCGAAACTGGGACGGCAGCTTCAATGAATCGAGTATTGCGGCTTCGATATTTGATGCATGGGCCGTGCGGATGTGGCTGTCGACCGGTGTCATGCCCGGAATGTTTACCGGCGCAGCTCTGGATACCTCATACGTACTCTCCTCCTTTCATGCGACCGTTGATCGTCTCAGATCCGACTTTGGCACCGACGCGAGCACGTGGCGATGGGAACGCGTGCAAAGGAACGAACGCGACTGGCCGATGTGGCTGATGATGATGCGCCGCTCAGCAACGATGGCAACGACGCGTTATGCACCCATCCGAACGGCAGGTAGCGGGCATCCGTCTGCGCTGCGCTGGGGAGCAACATCCTACAACGGGCGTGGCAGCCCCCCTGGACGATGGGAGAGCTGGATCTCGACCGACACCTGGCTCTGGACGTACGCCAGCGATACTCGGCTTGATCCTTCTGCCAATTTCCGCCGAAGTGACGCGCTCCTCAACACTGTCGCGACCGGACAATTTCCCGTAGCCGTTGATGAGCAGCGCGTACTTCGGACGTCACTGGTGCCCCGTCAGCGATGATTGGCGATTAGGTCCTTAACGACCGACGGGTCTGCAAGAGTACTTACATCACCCAACTCATTGGCGCGTCCCTCTGCTATCTTGCGAAGAATTCGACGCATGATTTTGCCTGACCGTGTCTTCGGTAGCGCCGGAGCGAACTGGATGACATCCGGTTTTGCGATCGGGCCGATCTGTTTGCGGACGTGTTGCATAAGCGTCTTCTCCAACTCCTCGTTCATTTCGAAACCGGAGATGACGGTTACAAAGCAATAGATTCCCTGCCCTTTAATGGGGTGCGGGTATCCAACCACGGCGGCCTCAGAGACAGCGGCATGAGCGACGAGAGCGCTCTCTATTTCGGCAGTTCCGATCCGATGCCCCGAGACGTTGATCACATCATCGACGCGGCCAGTGATCCAGTAATAGCCGTCCGCGTCGCGCCGACATCCATCGCCAGTGAAGTACTTATTCGGAAAGGCTGAAAAGTAGGTTTGTACAAAACGATCGTGGTCCTTGTAAACCGTGCGCATCTGGCCCGGCCAGGAATCCGCAATAACGAGTAGTCCCTCGCAGGCGCCGTCGAGAACCTGTCCGTTAGCATCCAGCACTTCCGGGCGCACACCAAAAAACGGGAGTGCGGCACTTCCCGGCTTCTGAGCAACCGCTCCGGGCAGTGCGCTGATCATTATGCCGCCGGTTTCAGTCTGCCACCAAGTGTCAACAATGGGGCATCGACCATCCCCCACGACGTTGAAATACCATTTCCACGCCTCCGGGTTAATGGGCTCACCGACTGAACCAAGCAACCTCAACGATTTCCGACTGGTCTTTTTGACTGGCTCCTCTCCGGCGTTCATAAGCGCACGGATAGCCGTCGGAGCGGTATAGAACGTCGTCACGGAATGCCGATCGACCACCTCCCAGAAGCGCGACGGCGAAGGATACGTTGGGACGCCCTCAAAGAATACCTGAGTGGCGCCGTTGCAGAG
>JAGQWL010000360.1 GCA_020437385.1 Bacteroidota bacterium | reverse complement strand
CGGTGACTGGAGAGGGGGAATTGGGAATGAATGAATGAATGAAGGAATGAAGTAATGAATGGGGGAATGGGAGAATAGGGGAATGGGAGACGCTCGCTTCGCTCGCGAAGGGAGCGGTCATCCGTGACCAGTTATCACCTTGTCGGGAAATAACCGTCACATAGGTTACCTCGCCGCCGCGGATCAGTAATCCGCGAGGGATTTATTGGTGCAACGGATAATGGCAGATGCGCCGGCATTTTGCCGCCAATGAAGTAACTGTACTACCAGGAAGATGAAAACCCACCCTGGTCACACGCCGTGCCGACGGCTTGCCTGAAGCCGCCGGAGACTTGGTCGGGGTACATATGTCGCGCGGGTGCACGCCCGCGGGAGGCAAGGCTTGCAAAGGAAACGCCTAAACCTCGCGACGCTTCGAGCTCGAGAGCTGCCCGTTGCGCCCGATCCCACCCAGGCGGAAGAGCTGATCGAAAACAGGGGATTCACACTGACGCGCCGGGAGATGCTCGGCGTCATGAGTGCCGCCTCCATTGCCCCCCTCCTCAAACCTGCCGGCAGCACGTTGTTGGGCTCGTTCCGGATCGACTCGAGCCCCGGCAAGGTCGTCTTCGCCATGCGTGGCGCGCCGAGATGGACCGTTGACACGACGCGCTTTGACGGCAGGCCGAAAGTTGGCCTGGATCGGTCCGGCAAGCAGATTGTCGTTCGTCTGGACGGTGCGATTTTCCCCGGTACAGACCTTCCTGCAGACTTCGTCGCGGTGCTTACGCCCGGACTTTCTGGATGGCGGATGCACTATTCGAGCGCGTTGGGGTTCGAGGGGGACGTTCCGTTCGAGGCGTGGCTGATGCGATCGCGCGCCCTGGTTGCCGGCACAGAGCTCAGCGCCGTCGTCGGCCCGAGCCTCCTGAATCCGGTTCTCAGGCTCGGGGGCCGTTCGCGGGTGTCGGTTTCTCCGGATTGGACGCTCTGGCTCTCCGGGCCGGCGATCGCGAAGGCGGATGCACCCGGTGTCGGCATCGTCTCGGACCACGTGACGCTGCACTTGCTCGAGCCCGATCATCCGAGCCTTTTCGCGGCACCGCTGAAACGGCGAACACTCTTCACCCTGGAGCGACTCGAAAGGGAATGGGACATCCACCCTCGTCTTCACTCCGAGGATGTCTGGCAGTTGAAGGCCGTACCGAACGCGTTTGATCGGCTACTGGTCGAAGCGGGTGCTCCTGGCCGGATGCAGAAAATATCAAAGCGATCGTATGCCGTTTGCGCGGAGTGCACGGACTCGCGCCGCCATGTCGTGTCGGTTGTTCCGGCCCCCTGCTGCACGACATTCGAAGGCAGCGAGTTCGAGATTCCACTCGCCGATGCGCGCTATGCGGTGACGATCAATGGCGCGGGGCGGCATGCGGCGATCGCGTCCGGCTTCATCAATGGGACATCGTGGCTGCGGACAGACGACTTTTCGCTTCGAGTCGGCAAGACCGATGATGACGGATCCACGTTCTGCATCAGTGCCTCCGACGGCAGGATTGAATCCGTTGATTGCGGACTGGAGCTGCACGAAACACTTCTGCAGACGGATGACGACGACGTGATTGCGCGGCCCGTCCGGTTTCCAGAGGCGCGGCCGCTGCGAATTGTTGCCGGAAAGAAGGGCGGGATGGAAACGAAGCGTGCTTCGAAGGCGGGGTTCGCCGGCGTCGCAGGGGCCGCCGGGATTGCCGGGGCCGCCGGGATTGCAGAGGTTGCCGGGGTTGCCGGGTCCGCCGGGGTTGCCGAAGAAGATCGTCTGGAGCTGGTCCGTCGCCGTGGTGGCGTGCGGGCGCAAGTCAGGCTGGCCGTCGCACCCGTGGAGCTGGTGCGGCCACAGGACCTTGCGGCGTTGCGATTTGAGTTCCACAACATGACGTTGTCGGGGTCAGGCGCATCGCGAAATGTCGCGCCGGACGGCAGCGGGACGGCCTATCTCGTCGCCGAGTTTCAGCCGCAGCACATCACCGAGCAGGCGTTGTTCGAGGCGAGCAAGCCATCAACCGACGGGCTGAGCCTGCAGTCCGAGGTGGACGCCTCAGGGATCACCGAGAACAACAGCATTAAGAACGATGCCGGCAATTCGGGCAGCGACCCGCTGATTGTTCCGCCGGTGGCCGCCTTGATGTCGGGTCCGAGCCGCCTCGTTTTCGTGGTACCGGCCGGCAGGACGATACGACTGACGCTCGAGAGCCTGCTGGAGGCATGCGGCGAGTTGAACATGAGCCTCGCCGGAAACGCGCTTCCGCCGGAGCCGCGGATGTTCGTTTACGACTCGTCGATCTCGGAAATGCTCGCCAACGCAGATGCGGTTATCGCGACGGACGCGCTCGCGATCTCCGGAGTGTCCGCGTGGTCTGCGTTGAAGATCAACACTTCGCACATCGAGACGGTGACGGGTCGTAAGACCGTACCGACGGGTCGCGGGAAGGCCGCCCTGGTTTCTGCGGATGCGCGACTCGCAGTCGACACCGTCCAGAGCACGGCACCGGAGTCGGCAGCCAGGGATCTGATTCGTGGCTATCGCAACCGTGTGCTGACGAGCAAGTCGAGCATCGGGCACATCGTCGCGGCCTCGAACCAGCAGGTTGCGTTGACGAAGGACATCCTGGCTAATCGAACGTTCACGCTTGCGCCGACCCACCCTCAGGTCCCGTCCGCGTTGACGACCGCCATCGAGGCACCCTATCGGCTGTTCATGTCGCCGAACCGGCTGAACGCGTGGGCGCATTCGGCCGCCCCGGTCGCTTCACCTGCAGGCATCACCGAGTTGTGGCACACGCGGCTCGGCGTTAGAACCGGAAACGGCGGAATCACCGAGCAGGACCACTATGCACGTGCGATGCGGGCGATCTGGTCGCCGGACTATGCGGAAGACGCGCTCGCGGGTCCGGATCCCTCGACGCAGCCGTTCCGCATGTCGCTCGATGGTTCGGATCGGCACAATCTCGTTCACCTGACATCGAACTACTACCTGACGGAGCCGCCGGATCAGGGTGGTGCGAAGTGGAAGCCGCGTCCCGTCGACGTCAAGAATTTCATGCTGTCGTCGCTCGGTGCGTGGATCGACCTTCGCGGTGATTTTGGCCCGGACGGCAACAAGCTTCCCTCCGGACTCGCAGTTCTGGAGTGGGTACACGACGCCACGATGGCGCGCGACCATTACGTCAAGGTTGTTTATGCGGGCTACCTGTTTCCATTCGGCAATCAGGCATCGTTGATAAAGGTGACGGAGCGCAAGTTCGCGCAACACCCGTCCAACCCCAACGCCAAGGTCGCCTATCTCTTTCAGCGGATGTACATCGTGGTGCGCGAGCCGCTGAAACCGCTGACGTACGATCTCCGAAATCCGTTCAAGACGGCTCGGATCCTCACGCTCCGGACGCCAAATCTCGACAAACCCGAAGCGTCCGACTATCCGCTTCCGCCGGACAACGGCGTGCAACAGGCACTGTTCTGGCCACGCGTAGGCGGCAACGACTTCCTCTTCAACATGCGACTCGAGGATGTCGAGGGCGGCACGCACGAACTCACGATGCCGCTCGCGTTCGTTCGCAAGGATCAGGTCGACAAGTACCTCAGCAATACCAGTGACGAGCGTCTGAGCGATCTGCTCGCGGACTACAATTCGCTGACCGCGGACCTCGTCGGGCAGCAGCGCCGGACGCGAAAGCTGAACGGGCAGGTCGTCGCGTACGCAGACAGCACGGTGCCGGGTGATACATCGTTCGAAACAGACACCGTCACCTTCGGCGCGGAGCCTTTCGGGCCGCCGAACAGCCGCAAGCGACCGGGCTTCTATCCGATCGTCCGGGCCGCTACAGTGATCGTCCCCGCGGTAAAGCAGTTGATGGGCGACAGCTCGCCCGTGCCGGTATCGTACTATCAGCGCTTCAAGCAGGTCGGATTTTCCGGCGGCGGTTCTAACGGGAATACCGGAGAGGTCTTTCTTGAAGTGCTGACAGACAGCAGCAAGGGCGAAGGTAAACTCCCCGAGCTTTCGGGCGCTGTCGGACACTTCGACATCAACTTTTCGAAGAAGGGCGACAAGTCCGGCGGGCTCATTCAGCCGAACTTGCGTGTCCTGGGCCTATCCCGGAAAAAGGGCCCCGTGTCGGGTAAGGACACCGCTGCCCTCGATACCTTTGCCGGCGGACAGTTCCAGGCGGAGACGTTCTTTGGTGCCCCCGGCAACAACAGCTCGCCGGACGATTTCCCGAAGGACCTTCTGCCGAAACTGTTCGGGGTCATCGACCTCTGGGACATCATCGGCAACACCAGTGTTGACGGCACGGGCCCGCCTACGTTCATCACGGAAACGATAGGCGTTGTTGAAGAATTCCTTGCCGCCTTCGACCGGTTCCGGTCGTTGATCAATTCCGGACTGAACGCAGCGAGTTCGATTCAATCCGACATCGCAGGGATTCAGGCGGATTTCAGTGCACTCGAGGTCGCGCTTGATCCTTCGCAGTCGTCGTTCCCGGGGCAACTCGCGACGCAACTCAGCAGTCTTCAAGGACATGTAACGTCGCTCCTGGGGGCGCTGCCCTCTGCCGGAATTGACCTCGGATTGCGGAAAGACGCTGAGAAGATCCTGAGTCGGTTCCAATCGCTGCTTGCGAACGTGAACGATTTCATGGACGCGATCAGCGCTTTCTTCTCAGCGCTGGAAATGATTCAGCAGAAGAAGATCCGTCTCGAGTGGAAGCCGCCGGTCAAGAGTTTCACCATTCCGGGTGCTCCCGCCCCGCTGTTCGTTGCGAGCGGAATCAAGAATAACAAGCCGGCCTCGCTGACGCTTGCGGTCGAGGTGATGGCGGATGGCGGTGGCTCGACGTCTTCCCCGGCAGTTGACGTGTATTGTGCGCTGGAGAACTTTGCGCTCGATCTCGTGCCTGTCCCGGGAGGCAGTACGCTCAACCTCTTCTCGAATATCCTGAAGATCGGATTCGACAGGATCGTGTTTTTTGCGGGCTCGTCGACAAAGCCCGGCGTCGATGTTGTTCTTGCGGACATCGAGTTCAAGGGAATCCTCAGTTTTGTCGAAACGCTGAAAGATCTGATTCCGCTCGACGGTTTCAGCGATCCGCCCTACATCGATGTGGACGCGTCCGGCATCGTCGCGGGCTTCGACCTTGATATTCCCGGCATAGGCGTAGGAGTGTTTTCGTTGCAGAACATCGCCCTTGGTGCGGAGCTGCGGGTGCCCTTCATCGGAGAGTCGATCGAGGTCGAGTTCAACTTCAACCGACCGGAGAAGCCTTGCCTGCTGAGCGTCTGGGTGTTTGGCGGTGGTGCCTACTTCGGAGTGACGGTGACGCCTCGCGGGCTGAAGATGATTCGCGCGGCGTTCGAGTTTGGCGCGACGGCATCCCTGAACTTCGGCGTTGCGAGCGGAAGCATCCATCTGATGGCTGGCGTCTACTTCGAGTTTGTGGCTGCCCAGAACGAGGGCGAGGAGAATTCGATCACGCTGACCGGGTACCTTCGACTCGGCGGCAGCGTCCGCGTGCTGGGTATCATCACGCTCTCGATCGAGATGCGGATGGAGCTTTCCTACCAGTCCCCGGGCGGCAAGGTCATCGGCCGCGCCACCATCCAGGTCGAAGTCGAAGTACTCTTCTTCAGTGCCAGCGTCAACATCTCGTACGAGAAGAAGTTTGCCGGCGCAAACGGCGACCCGACCTTCCTTCAGGTGATGGGCGTGCCGTACCTCGAGCCCGTACAGAATACAACAGTTGATCCCTGGGACATGTATGCCCGGGCCTTTGCCTAGTTATGCCAAGTCAGAAGATTACCTGGACCACACTGCCCAACGGACTGAAGGACGGCAAACTTCGGCTGTCTGTCTTCGTTTCGCCGCGACTCGATCCGAGTGGACTGCAGGCCCGTGGCGCGCATCTTTTCGGCAGCTTTGTGGATTGGCCCGCAGCCGTGAATCCGCTGTCGTTCAACATCGTCATCCGGACCGCGCTCAACGGAACACCCATAACGCTGCCGGCAACACGCGTGTCGCCCGATGCCGATTCGGCCCTCTGGGCCGCAACGTTTCCGGCCACGACGTTCGTGCGACGAACGGATCCTCCGGCGTACAACCAGTTCAAGTGCAAGTCATACCCGGCGCAGATGGCGGCTCAGGATCTGAAGGTCAAATACGTCGAGGTCGCCACGCAGTCGCCGTTTGAACGTCCGATCTTCAAGATCGATACGACGAACTTCGAGCTGTTTCGCCCGGGGAGTATGCCGGCGCTGCCGAATACACAACAGTTCTTCAATCAGGTGAAGGACATCAAGACGATCCAGCGGGCAACGAGCAACTTCCAGGGGATCAAGAACTATGTAAACTTCCAGCAAAATCCGCTTCCCAATGCACAATTCCAGTACAAGGTGCCGGATACGATTCAGCAGAGTCCGAAGCTGAATCAAAGCTACGAACGGGTCGCGCAGCTCGAGACCATCCTTGCCCAGAATCGGAGCGTACAGCTTTCGGATCAGGCGAAGACCGGAATGAGCCAGAACGAATTTCTTTACGTCCAGGCTATCGACTTCTACAATCGGCGTTGGTTATCAAATGTTGCCGCCGCGAACACGCCGATCGAGACGCCGCGACTGGATTTCCACGAGCAGCTTGGTGCGCTTGCTGATTACCCGGAGATTCTGCGCAAGCTCGGAATCGTCATCGACCTCGAGGTTGACCTTCCGCAGAATATCCCACCAACGGCGATGGTGGCGGTCGACCCGGGCTGGTCGAAGCCTGCCGAGGTTGTGCTGCCATCAACGTGGTACCTGCTTGATCCGAATGTGGTTGTGGACGCGGAGGACGTCCGTCGCTTTGTTGCGCTGCCCAAGTACAACGAGAACAACCCGGGCTGTAACGATGTGATCAAGGACGGCCTCCTCTGTCTCGGCGAGAGCTGCTACGATCTCGTACAGATCGATCTCGACTCGGGTACAAGCAAGATGGCGCAGGAGGCGGATCAGCTCGAGAAACGACTCAGCTATCTGTCTGAGGTGATCGTGCAGCGCGGCAAGTATCTCGCGCTTCCGGTCGAAGAGCAGGACGAGGTCACCGACGACTACGAAGCCGCCCTGCCGTCACTTCGTTCCGGCGGTTTCGGCGTGGCGCGGAAGGACCGATCGACGGCACTTGCAATGGCAACCGTGTTGACGGCTGACTGGTGGGCCAAGGCCAATACGCCTTCGCAGGTGCCGGGCCCGTTCAACGCCAACGATCTGCTGAGGGGCTATCGCATCGATGTCTACGATGAAGAGCAGCAACAGTGGTTCTCTCTGTGCGAACGACGCGGGCGGTACAAATGGATCGGCAAGCCCGTGGCAGACGCGCTCATCGAGGACGAGGGCTATGTAAAGGTTTCAGCCGTCGACGTTGTTGATGATGAGGACGAAAACAAGAAAGAGCTCTACATACCCGAGACACTTTTCCAGTGGGACGGGTGGAGCCTGGTTGCGGAGCGGCCAGGGCTGACAATCCTCGAGCCCGAGCCGAACACGAACAACGGCAATCCTGTCGGCCGTCCCCCGGAGCTTGCGGCGCAGGACAGGCAGTCGCCTCTGGATACCAACTTCATTCCGATTCCGGGATCACTTCCGCGGCTCCGTTACGGCAAACATTATCGCCTGCGCGCCCGTACGGTGGATCTGGCAGGCAACAGTATCTCGAAGAACTGGCAAGCGATCGACTGTGCGAGCGAGTCAGAGTGTTACGCCCGCTACGAACCGGTGCTGCCGCCGGTGCTCCTGCTGCGGCGCCGCGTCACGGAGGGCGAATCCGCCGAGAGGTTGGTCATCCGCAGTAATTACGATCAATCAACGCAGGAGTATGTCACGGATCCGGAAACGACCTCGGCGCTTTCCGGATACGAGCACAATTACACCACATTCTGTGATCGCCACATCGCGCCGCCCAAGACGTCGCAGCTGATTGCGGAGATGCACGGTGCGTTCGATCCGTACATCGGATCCGATTCGACTCCGGCACAGATCCAGCAGGGTTTCAACATCGCCCGAAAGGAAGAGGGCATGTTTCACGACACCACGATATGGGATCCGGCGTCCGCGCAGTTTCACGCGGTTGCGAACATCGAACTGGTCACGCCGCCGAGTGTGCCGGATGACAAGAAGGTAACCGACCTCTCGTCGCTTCAGCAGAACCGCGGCACCGGGCTTGGGCCGGGGCAGTACGTTCTTCATACCGGCGAGACGGTCGAGATTCCGTACATCCCGGACGTGATCGCGCGTGGTGCTGCCTTCCAGGGTCTGCCGGGAATGGGCACAAACGCAGTCAAGAAACAGAGTTTCAACAACGTGTTCCCGGACGCGGTCCCGTTCCGGTTGCGGGTGGTCGAGGTGAACGGACAGACGCAGCCGAGTGTCGAGGTGATTCCCGCGCCCGAGTTTCAGGAGAACGGTCCGCACGGCGCAAACGTTCTGGTCGTTCGATTGCCGAAGGCGGCGGTCGTCAAGGTGAAGCTGAGCTGCTACGTCGATCAGGCCGATCTGGACGCGATGGGACTCTGGTGTTGGATGACGAACGCGCAGCGCCAGTCGCTACAGGCGCCTACGGCGGATGGGCGACACTGGATGATCACGCCGGATCGTGAGCTGACGCTTGTTCATGCCGTGCAGCAGCCACTCGAGGTTGCGCGCTTCGCTGCGTTGGTCGGGACCAAGAAGAAGATCGGCGACACACTTGCCTGGATCACCGGCACGCTGCACAGCAACGTACCCAGCACCGGTCAGGTGGACGTGTTGTCCGATTGGATGGAGGCGCACGACGACGTAAATCGGGATCTTCCGCAGGATGGACGGGCGGGAAACGAGCCGATGGTACCGTACGTGTCCCGCGTGTTCGACCTGAAGCTGTTTGACACCTATCCGGATGATCTCCCGCTTCCGGTTCCCGCGTCGGTGAAGACGAAAGACGGACGACACCGCCTTGGCGAAACGTTCCAGCACGACTTCGGCGACACGAAGTATCGCGAGGTTCGCTATCACATCGAGGCGACAACACGCTTTCGCGACTACTTCCCGCCGGAGATCTACAACGACCGCGAGAAGATCATTCGCGTACCGGAGAACGACAGCCACTACAAGACGATTAAGATCCTCAACTCCGCACGGCCCGCGGCACCGAAGGTCAAGTACGTGGTCCCGACTTTCGGGTGGGAAAACAAGGAGCTGCCGGAGGGACCCGTCAGCAGGCGATGCGGCGGCGGGCTTCGTGTCTATCTCGATCGACCGTGGTATTCGTCGGGCGATGGTGAGTTGCTTGGCGTCGTTGTTCGTCCGTCGACGTTCCAGAGTTTCCAGTTCAGCAAGGACTTCCAGGTCAAGCCCGACGCCATTTCGGATTATGCCAGGAGTACGAAGTTCGATCTCACCCGGAAGCAGAGCAGCGACCTTATCAACAACGCAAGGAAGCAGCCGATTCAGCCCGACCAGTTGTTTGATGCAGCGCAGAATGTGCAGCAGGACAACAACAACCAGGCGCAGCCTCAGCAGAAACGTGTGCTCGCCAACCTTCTGACATCGTTCCGGCCGAGTACGTCGCACCCGTCAGAGTTGTACACAACGCAGTGGGGGATGGACCCGATCTGGCACTCCGTGCCGCCGACGGGTGACGTCGTCACGAGCATGTTTCCGAACGCTGTACGCTCGATGCACGGGCTTTCGCTGGAAGAGGCGACCGGGATGCAGGTTTCGGTCGCGGGACATGAGGTTCAGTTTGATCCCGTCCGGAAGCTCTGGTACTGCGACATACACGTCAATACGGGTGATACGTATTACCCGTTCATTCGCCTCGCACTGGCGCGGCTGCAGCCGAACTCGATCGCGAATGCGCACCTGTCCCGAATCGTTCTTGCCGATTTCATTCAGCCGGTGCCGGACCGTGTTGCCGCGGTAACGTTCTCGGGCGAGGACACAAAGATCGTTGTTTCGGGCGTGTTCGGTCTCGGCAAGGCGAGTCCGCAGCTCACAAACATCCTCGGCAATCAGATGCCGTCAACGTCGGTGGTTTCCAATTCCCGGCGGATGGAGGTGACGATTGAGAAGAAGCCGGAACTTCAGGCGGGCTCATGGGCGCCGGTGTCCGATCAAATGACGGACGTCGCGATGGATCCGCTTCAGGAGCTTCAGAACCGGATGATCTGGATGAAGTCGTTCAAGATTCCGGAAGAAGCAACGCCACACCGGTACCGGGCAGTGGTTCGCGAGT
>JAGQWL010000045.1 GCA_020437385.1 Bacteroidota bacterium | reverse complement strand
CAGTACGTGACGGACCGCCATCCGTGGTTCGCAACATCCTACGGCAATCCGCAGTCCGAGTACAGCGAGTACCTTATCTACAACGGACCGGACAACACAAAGCCCGAGCCGATGGTGTTCAACCTGACGAGCCTCCTGGGATACGACGGCGACAGCACTCGGATCACGCCTGTGAACCTGCACAACCCGAATGTCAAGGCGTACATCTACGACCTCTTCAGGTACTGGGTCGACCCGAATGCGGACGGCAATTTCGATGATGGTGTCGACGGATTTCGCATCGACCACATGATGGACGATCTCGATTACCGCGGATCGAATCCGAATCTCTATGCGGAATTCTGGCGGCCGCTTTTCGACGAGCTGCGCGCGATGAATCCGAACATCCGCATCATCGCAGAGCAGGCGGACTGGTCAGACCTCAGCGGTGCTCAGTTCACCGATGCCGACATCGATTATCTCTTCAACTTCGCGCTGGCGGGTTCCATCCTTTCATTCGACGCGAAACAGATCGAGAACGCCGTCGACACGACGATGGCGACGACCCCCGCCGGGAAATACCAGATGAGCTTCGTCGAGAACCACGACACCGATCGCTTCGCCTCTGTTGTTGGGGAGGACCCTGCCAAGATGCGGTTCGGTGCTGCGATGACGACGTTGATGAAGGGTATCCCGATGCTGTACTACGGACAGGAGATCGGTATGACGGGAGTCGGCGGATTCGGCATGTACGGATCGAACGACGGTAACGACATCCCACGACGGGAGGCGTTCGAATGGTATCGGAGTGTGGATGGGCCCGGGATGGCGCTGTGGTACAAGGATACCGGTCCGTGGTGGGAGGACTCGAAGCTTCGCGACAACGATGGCCGATCGGTGGAGGAGGAGCTCGCGGATTCCACATCGCTCCTGAATCTGTACCGCGATTTGCTTGCCCTGCGGCGCGATCATTCGGCGTTCACCACGGGCGATTTTCGCTTCGTCGATGCGATGCGGATCACGCGTGCAGCCACGACAGGGAGTGCGACGTCGGATGGCGTCGAGAGCGATAACGCCGGACAGCCTCTTGCATTCTGCCGATGGGACGCGACCGGAGCGTACCTTGTCGTGTTCAATACGGCCAACCTGAACGCGACGATCCAGGTAGCCGGCGATGGGTTGCCGATCGCGATCGCGAAAACAGGAATCGAAGTTGTCGCAGGATCCGGAGACGCGGTCCTAAATGACGCGGGTGACGTTCGTGTTTCGCTACCGCGCTACGGGTTCAGCGTTGTGCGATTCTGACAACTGACAACTGACAACTGACAACTTCGCGAGCGAAGCTCGCGGCCAGCCAACTCTCCTCTCTCAACGTCGCGAAGCGACCTACGCCTCACTCGCCCCTCGCCACCTGCTCAAACATCCGGCCCGGCGCCACTGCTGCGTCCACGCGCAGCGTCATGCCGTTTTCCTTGTCGACATAGTGCGTCGATGACGCGTTAGCGCTGCTGTCGCGCACCGCCCAGGCGTCACGCATCGATCCGCCATATTCGACCTGCTGCGCTCCGACAACGTCGATGTACTTCGTCATCGCACCTCGCTCGTAATGGAAAACCGGGATCTCGGCGCTGTAGCCTTCCGCCAGAGGAAGGGCAGGGAGCACCATGCTGAACTCTGCAAGATCGAAGTGTGGTCCCGTGAGCATCGTGTCGACGCCCGTCGTCTGGCCGCCGCGGACAATGTTGCTCACGACGTGTCCGTCGTCGCCGTAGGTCATGCGGATTGTCTGAAGCTCGCCGAAGTCATTCTTGT